>CAWUND010000360.1:0-1513 GCA_963923815.1 uncultured bacterium | reverse complement strand
TGCAGTGGGCTGAGAGCGTCTGGCGTTTGCCCTCCGCCCCAGCGTTTTGCCTGATCAGCGTCGCCTGAGTCTGTTGGCCCTCGCCGCCGGCTGTTGCCTTGCCGGCCCCGTGCTTCAAGCTCCCGCCCACGCCCAATTGATGGCTGCGGCCAGTGCCCCGGCCGCCGAGGGCCTTGACCAGCCCCTGCAGGCGCCCCCGCGCCCCCATTCCCAGCTGGCCCTGCTCAACGCCACCGATGGTGCCGCTGGGGAAGGGCAGCCCTTCCGCTTCGCGATCACCCCGGAGCGCCGTGCCCTGCTCAACACCATCCGCTACGCGGAGGGCACCTGGGCCCGCGGTGAGAATCTGGGCTACCGGATCATGTTTGGTGGCGGGCTGATGCCCCACCTGGAGCGCCATCCAGACCGCGTGGTCTACGCCGGCGGCTATGCCAGCGCCGCCGCCGGTGCCTATCAGTTCATGCCCTTCACCTGGGCCCGTGCCAGCCGCAGCCTGCAGCTGCCTGGATTCGGCCCCGACGTGCAGGATCAGGCTGCGATCTTCCTGATCCAGCGCCGTGGGGCCCTGCCCCTGGCCGACCAGGGCCTGTTCACCCCCGAGCTGGCCTCACGGCTGGCCCCCGAGTGGGCCTCCTTCCCCACCCTTGCGGGCCGCAGCTTCTATGGCCAGCCGGTGCAGCGCTTTGCGGCGCTGAAGGCGTTTTATGAGCGCAACCTGGCTGAATTGCGGGCCATCGCCGGGCTGGCCCCCGCGGTGGCGGAGGCCCCCAGCTGTGAACCCAGCGAATCGCTGCGCTGCCGTCTCGAGCGCCTCGATCGTCTGGGCCCCCGCTCCCTGGCCCAGGGGCGCTGACCTCAGCCTTCGCTGTCTTTCAAGCGGGCCTTGCCCACCGTGTTTTGGGCCACCAGGTAGGCGGCCGCAATGGCCCCCACAAACCCGAGGGCATTGCGCACCAGCGGCAGCACATCGGGCGTGCGGGTGATGATCGGCGCGACGCCGAACACGCCGAACAGAATCACCCACAGCGGTGAGAGCAGCAGCACCCAGGCCCATTCCACCGTGTGCTCCGGTTTGCGGGGGTAGGCGGCGAAGCCCACGATCAGCCCCCCCAGGATCGAGGTGGCGAGGGTGAGGATCCACTGTTCCTGGGGCAGGCCAGGCACCACCTGGCAACCCCCGATCTCCAGGCACCCCTTCACCGTGTGCAACGCGTCGAGAATCGCCGCGTCCTGGCCGTTGTCGCGCACGTAGTACTGGTTGCCGAAGCGGGTCTGCAGCTCCACCCAATAGGTGCGCGGCATCAGGGCGAACAGGGCATCGCCCACGTTGAAATTGAGCAGATTGCCGCCGCGTTCATCGGCAATCAGCAGCAAGGAGCGCTCATCGAGGCCCCAGAAGTCCTTCACCGCCAGCCCGGGGGTGCGGTCGTATTGGGTGAGCACCCGCAGTTTCCAGCCGCTCACCTGCTCAAAATCCTCCAGCTCCGCCTCCAGGGCGCTGCGCTGGGGATCC
>CAWUND010000359.1:0-1515 GCA_963923815.1 uncultured bacterium | reverse complement strand
CCGATCAGCGGCGCATGCGCCAGGTGCTGCTCAACCTGCTGGAAAACGCCTTCAAGTACACCCCAGATGGCGGCCGCGTCAGCCTCACGATCCTGCACCGCACCAGCCAGTGGCTGCAGGTGAGCATCTGCGATTCGGGGCCTGGCATCCCCCGCGATGAACAGGAGCGCATCTTCCTGGAGCGGGTGCGGCTGCCGCAGACCTCCTCCACCACCTCCGGGTTTGGTGTGGGCCTGTCGGTGTGCCGCCGCATCACCGAAGTGCATGGCGGTCGCATCTGGGTGGTGTCCGAGCCCGGCGAGGGGGCCTGCTTCCACTTCACGGTGCCGGTGTGGGATGGCCAAGGGGCGGCCTGATTGACGAAGGGCCCCTCCGACCCGTAACGTCATCGCATCGGAGGCGCAATGGCTCAAAAGCCAGGCGCAGCAAGGGTTCCGGCTTCTTCAGCCCATCCCGAGCAGCTTCCGAGTCCTAGCCCCCATCGTCTAGAGGCCTAGGACACCTCCCTTTCACGGAGGCGACAGGGGTTCGAATCCCCTTGGGGGTATCTCCAGAACAGCGGCCCCCGGGCCGCTTTTTTTTGGGCTCAGGCCGCCAGGCCGCAACGGCGTTGGGCTTCCCGTTGCACGGCCCGCAGGTTGGAGGCCAGGTCGTCGCGCAGGCGCTGCTCGATCAGGCCAATGGGCATGCCCACGCAACCCTGCACCGTGAGCTCGTAGAGCAGGGTGGTGGCGCTGCCATCGCCCCCGATCTGCCAGGCCCCCTCGAAGCGGCGGAAATCCCCTTTGAGCATGGTGAAGCTGAGGCGGCGCTGCTCCAGGTGCTCCGTGAGCTCCAGCTGCACCCGGGCCCGGAAGCGCAGCCCCATGAACACTTGGGCCCCCTCCTGCTCCAGGCCCACCACGTTGCCGCGGCGCCAGAGCAGGCGGGAGCACTCCAGATTCGGAATGAAGCGGCTCAGGGCGTCGTAATCGGTGAGCACCGCCCACAACCACTGGGGATCCAGCCCCAGGCGCAGCTGCACCGCCAAACGGCGGCAGCCCCCCGGCAGGCGCTCCATCTCCTGCTGGATGGTGTCGAGCTCACAGGTGCCCGTATCCGCTGCCGCCAGGGGGCTGATCGCCGCTCCCGCCAGGGGGCCCATGGGGTCGATCGAGAGCTGCGTCAACGGGTTGAACCGACGTCGCGATTGATGTCAGTGGGCAAACCTAACCGGATCTGGAGGCGGACGCCGGGCTGCGGACCCCTGGAAGTTCCCTATGATCGCGCGCGTTCTACAGGGCCCCTGGGACCATGCGTGTTTCGACCGCTACCTCCAGCCGCAGCGATTCGCGCATGTTCAGCGTGGTGGTGCAGGGCTACGGCAGCGCCCAGCCGCGCCAGGCGGAGCGAACCATCAACGTTCCCTTCTCCGGCCTGCAACCGCTGATGCAGTCCATCAGCCGCCTGGGTGGCAAGGTGCTCTCCGTGGCCCCCGCCTCCAGTGGGGCCGAGGCCGCCAGCCCAGCTCCTGCA
>CAWUND010000358.1:0-1522 GCA_963923815.1 uncultured bacterium | reverse complement strand
CTCAGAGCAAGCGCTCCAGGCCGTACACCAACCCCGGCAGCTGCCGCACCTTGCGCACCGTGAGCAGCACCCCCGGCATGTAGGCGGAGCGGTCGATCGTGTCGTGGCGGAGGGTGTAGGTCTCCCCCGGGGCGCCAAACATCACCTCCTGGTGGGCCACCAGCCCCGGCAGGCGGATCGAGTGCAGCCGCAGGCCGCTGTCGCGCTGGCCGCCGCGGCTGCCGGCCAGGGTTTCGTGCTCCTCCACCTGGGGCGGGTTGAAGGATTTGCCCAGCTCCTCCATCAGCTCCGCCGTTTTGATGCAGGTGCCGCTGGGGGCATCGGCCTTGCGGTTGTGGTGCAGCTCGGTGAGTTCGGCGAAGTCGTAGAAGCGGGCCGCCGCGGCCGCCGCCTGCTGCAGCAGCACCATGCCCACCGAGAAATTGGGGATCACGGCCCCGCCCATGGAGGCCTTCTCGGCAAAGCTGGCCAGATCAGCCAGCTGCTCCGGCGAGAGCCCCGTGGTGCCGATCACCGGGTGCACCCCGTAGGCGATCGCCGCCCGGGTGTGCTCGTACACCACCGATGGGTGGGTGAAATCCACCAGCACCGCCCCGGCGCCGGGGCCGTCGTTGCGCACCGCCTGGCTGGCCTGGCAGAGGCTGCCCTCGAAATCGGCGGTGATCGCCACCTCCAGCTCACCGAGCCCCAGCTCCAGGCCCACATCGGCCCCCTCCTTGCCGGGGGTGGTGTCGATGGCCCCCACCAGGCGGCAATCGGGGGCCTGGTGCACGGCCTTCACCACCTCAGCCCCCATGCGCCCCAGGGCGCCGGCCACCACCACGGCGATGGGCTTGGGGGCGGCGGCGGTGCTGGTCATCGGGGAAGGCGAGGCGGGGTGCCAGTGCTGCTGAGCCTATGGGGCCCCACAAACCTGTAACGGCTGTGGTGCCGGGCTCGCAGCGGCGAGGGGCCCTCCGTAGGCTGCTTCACATTGCTCAATCAGCGCGCATGTTCACGCAGGTCCGCTCCGCATCCCGCCGCGTCAGCCCCGCGGAGGTGAACGGCCGGGCCGTGATGAAGGCGGTGTATGTGGTGCTGGAGCCCCAGTACCAAAACGCCCTCACCCAGGCGGCCACCTCGCTGAACGACCAGAACGGCCCCCTGGCCATCGACCTCAGCGGCTACCTGATCGAGGAGCTGCGCGACCCGCAGAACTACGCCGACTTCTGCGCCGATGTGGCCGAAGCGGATGTGTTCATCGCCTCGCTGATCTTCATCGAAGACCTGGCCCAGAAGGTGGTGGATGCGGTGGCCCCCCACCGCGACCGGCTCAAGGCCGCCGTGGTGTTCCCCTCCATGCCGGAGGTGATGCGGCTCAACAAGCTGGGCACCTTCTCGATGGCCCAGCTGGGCCAGAGCAAGAGCGCCATCGCCAGCTTCATGAAGAAGCGGAAGGAGGCCGGCGGCGCCGGTTTCCAAGACGCCATGCTCAAGCTGCTCAACACCCTGCCCACGGTGTTGAAGTACCTGCCGGTGGAGA
>CAWUND010000357.1:0-1531 GCA_963923815.1 uncultured bacterium | reverse complement strand
CCCCTTCTATGTGGCGATCAAAAACCTCGAGACCCGCGGCCTCAGGTGATCACGGTGGGCCTATCCATGCCCGTGCGGCTCTTGATCTCCGCCAGCCCGTCGATGGCGCTGATCAGCGCGCCGAGGGCCTGCTGGGGGTCTTGGGCCAGGTTGCCGCTGGGGGGCACATAGCTCTCCAGGTACACCCTGAGGGTTGCGCCCTGGGTGCCGGTGCCGGAGAGGCGCAGCACCACACGGCTGCCATCGTCGAGCAACAACCGCAGGCCTTGGCCGCTGGTGAGGGAGCCATCCACCGGGTCGGTGTAGGCGAAATCGTCGGCGGTGGCGATGCTGCGGCCCCCGAAGGATTGGCCCACCAGGGAGGGCTGCATGGCCTTGACGCGGTCGTAGAGGCCATGGGCCGCATCGCTGGCGATGGCCTCATAGTCGTGGCGGGAGTAGTAGTGGCGCCCAAAACGGCTCCAGTGCTCCGCCATGATCTGGCTCACCGGCTCGCGGCGGCGGGCCAGGATGTTGAGCCAGAACAGCACGGCCCACAGCCCATCCTTTTCACGGATGTGGTTGGAGCCGGTGCCGAAGCTCTCCTCACCGCAGAGGGTGATGCGCCCCGCATCCAGCAGGTTGCCGAAGAATTTCCAGCCGGTGGGGGTTTCGAAGCAGGGGATGCCCAACTGGTTCGCCACCACATCGGCCGCAGCGCTGGTGGGCATGGAGCGGGCCACCCCCGCCAGGCCATGGGCATAGCCGGGCACCAGGGTGGCGTTGGCGGTGAGCACCGCCAGGCTGTCGCTGGGGTTCACGAAGCAGTGCTGCCCCAGGATCATGTTGCGGTCGCCATCACCATCACAGGCGGCCCCAAAGCGGTAGCCATCGCCCTTGAGCAGCAGATCCGCCAGCTCGTGGGCGTAGGTGAGGTTGGGGTCGGGATGGCCGCCACCGAAATCCTCCAGGGGGGTGCCGTTGCGCACGCTGCCGGCCGGTGCGCCCAGTAGACCCTCCAGCAGACGCTTGGCGTAGGGGCCGGTCACGGCGTGCATCGCATCGAAGGCGATCGGGTAATCGCCCCGCAGCAGATCGCTGATCTGATCGAAATCGAACAGCTGTTGCATCAGCGCGATGTAGTCATCGACGCCATCGATCACCTGCACCTGCAGGCCACCGATGCGTTGCTCGCTGGGTTGGTCGAGATTGATCGCCACCGCATCCCAGATCCGGTAGCCCTCCAGCTGCTTGCTGCAGGCGTAGATGGCATCGGTGAGCGATTCGGGGGCTGGGCCACCGTTGGCGCCATTCACCTTCACGCCGAAATCACCGTCTGGGCCACCGGGGTTGTGGCTTGCGGAGAGGATGATGCCCGCCGTGGCCTGGTGTTTGCGGATCAGGTTGGATGCCGCCGGGGTGGAGAGGATGCCGCCGGTGGTGGTGAGGATTCGGGCCACCCCATGGGCCGCCGCCATGCGGGCGATCACCTCAATGGCGCGGCGGTTGCCGTAGCGGCCGTCGCCGCCCACCACCAGGGTGCCGCCGGCGA
>CAWUND010000356.1:0-1532 GCA_963923815.1 uncultured bacterium | reverse complement strand
GCCTTCTTGTAGTAGGCATCCACGTAGCCGGCGGAGAGGGCGTAGGTGCCGATCAGGATGCGGCGCTTCACCTCATCGCCGAAGCCCTCGGCGCGGCTGCGGGCGGTCATCTCCGCCAGGCTGGCGGCATCGGCGGCGCGGTAGCCGTATTTGACGCCGTCGTAGCGGGCCAGGTTGGCGGAAGCCTCCGACGGGGCAATCACGTAATAGGTGGCGATGCCGTCGTTGAAGCGGGGGCAGCTCACGTCCACCAGCTCACAGCCCAAGGCCTGCAGCTGCTCGGCGGCGGCCATCACCGAAGCCTTCACCTGCGGATCGAGGCCCTCGGCCTCGAAGCATTCGCGCACGATGCCCACCTTCAGCCCCTTCACGGGCTGCTGCAGGGCGGCGCGGTAGTCGGGCACCGGCGCCTTGAGGCAGGTGGAATCGCGGGGGTCCTCACCGGCGATCACCTGCAGCAGCTCGGCGGCATCGGCCACGTTGGTGGTGAAGGGGCCCACCTGGTCGAGGGAGCTGGCGAAGGCCACCAGCCCGTAGCGGCTGACGCGGCCGTAGGTGGGCTTCAGGCCCACCACCCCGCAGAAGGCCGCCGGCTGGCGGATGGAGCCGCCGGTGTCGGAGCCAAGGGAGGCCACACACTCACCCGCGGCCACGGCGGCGGCGCTGCCACCGGAACTGCCGCCGGGCACCTTCTCCGGGTTCCAGGGGTTGCGGCTGGGGCCGAAGGCTGAGGTCTCGGTGGAGCTGCCCATGGCGAACTCATCGAGGTTGGTCTTGCCCAGCAGCACCGCCCCGGCGCCCCAGAGGCGCTCGGTGACGGTGGATTCGTAGGGGGGCACGAAGCTCTCCAGCATGCGGCTGGAGCAGGTGGTGCGAACGCCCTTGGTGCAGAGGTTGTCCTTGATGGCCAGGGGCACACCGGCCAAGGGTGGCAGGGGCTCGCCGGCGGCACGCAGGGCATCGATGCGATCGGCATCGGCGCGGGCACGCTCAGCGGTGACCTCCAGGTAGGCATGCACGCTGGGCTCCACCGCCGCGATGCGGCTGAGGTGCTGGTCGGTGAGCTCCCGGGCGGACACCTCACCGCGGCTGAGCTGCCCGCGCCACTCAGCAATGCCCATCCGACCCCTGCTTTGTTGCTGGGCCGACGCTATCAGTCAGCCTCGGAACTGATGGTGAGCGGTTCGCGGCGGCGGGTGCGCAGTAGCGCGTGGTTCACCTCGGCGGCCCCTTCGCTGCGCAGGTCGGCCAGGAAGGGCGGCAGGGCCGCCTCCAGGCTGGTGCGGCGCACGTAGGGGCCAAACCAGTAGGTGACATCGGGCTGGCGTGACTCCACCCGGGCCCACCAGGCCAGGCCGAGCCCATTGGCGACACTGCGCAGGGGCTGGAGCACGGTGGTCATTGGCCCGGGGGCGCAGTGAAGTCTGTGGCCATTGTGGCGGGGCGGCTGCCGATCGCAGCCCTCAGAGCTGAATGTCGGTGGAGAAGCTGGAGCCGAGCGCAGGCTCCAGACCCAACACCAGCGCCGGGGG
>CAWUND010000355.1:0-1534 GCA_963923815.1 uncultured bacterium | reverse complement strand
GGGCCATGGCCGGTGGACGGGGCAACGTGGCCTGATTCTGACGGCTTTTTGCGGCGGCGACTGCGGCTGCGGCTTAGCGGTCGAGGGCGCTGCGCAGTTCGGCGCAGAAGGCCCCCGCCGCAGCGGCCACATCGGTGCCGCCGTGGTGGGCGGCGGCCATCTGCTTCACCAGGGCGCTGCCCACGATCGCCCCATCGGCCCCCCAGTCGCGCACCTGGATGGCCTGCTCCGGCCCGGAGATGCCAAACCCCACCGCCACCGGGGTGGGGCCCATGCCCTTGAGCTGCTGCACCAGGCCCGCCACCCGCGATTCGATCGTGGTGCGCACCCCGGTGACGCCGGTGACGCTCACCAGATAGGTGAAGCCGCGGCTGGCGGCGGCGATGCGGCCCATGCGCTCGGCCGGGGTGGTGGGGGCCACCAGCAGCACCAGGTCGAGGCCGGCCGCGGCGGCAATGGCGGAGAGCTTCTCCGCCTCCTCCAGGGGCAGGTCGGGCACCACCAGTCCGGCGGCGCCGGCCGCGGCGGCATCGCTGCAGAACCGCTCCATGCCGCGGTTGAGCAGCGGGTTGCTGTAGGTGAACAGGATCACCGGGATGGTGAGCTCACCCTTGAGGCCGCTGAGCATCTCCAGCACCCGGCCGGGGGTGGTGCCGGCCCCGAGGGCGCGGCTGGCGGCGGCCTGGATCACCGGCCCATCGGCGAGGGGATCGCTGTAGGGAATGCCCAGCTCAATCAGGTCGGCCCCGGCCGCCTGCAGGGCCAGCAGGCTGGCGCGGGTGGTGGCCAGATCCGGGTCGCCCGCCATCAGGAAGGGCATCAGGGCGCAGCGGCCCTGGCTCTGCAGGTGTCCAAAGCGCTGCTGGATCGGGGTGCTGGGGGTCACGGCCGCGCTGGATCTGCCGCTGAGCCTATGGGGTCGGCGGTTGGGGGCTTTGCTCTAACTCCTGCAGCAGCTGTTGCTGTTCTTCGGGGCTGAGGGCGTCGAAGCGCTTCTGCAGCTCCTCATCGGTGGCGGATTCGTAGGCGGAGCGGTAGCGGCGCCGCTGCTCCATGTAGGTCATGTTGCCGGTGACCACCCGCAGCAGGTAGGAGCCGGTCCACACCACCACGATCGCCACCAGCAGCAGCTGGGCGGCAATGCCGGCGGAGAAGCCCTCCAGGCCAGCCGCCTGGAAGCCCCAATAGCCGGCGCCGCCCACGGCAAACAGGGCCAGGCCGATCAGCAGGGCCTTGCCGCGGGTGATGCCGCCTCCGGTGGCCGGTTGGCTCATGCCTGGGGGCCCTGGCCCTGGAGCCGCAAATTCACAAACGGCGCAAACAGGATCAGGCCGGGGAAAAACAGAAACACCAGGCCGTAGATGCCGGTGCGCTCCAGCTTGCCCATCACGGTCCAGCGCTTGGCCATCCAGGCCATCAGCGCCAGGGGCACCACCACCAGGTAGGCACCGCCGAGGGCGATGTAGGCGCCGATCACCAGCAGGGTTTCGCTGGAGAGGGAGCTGAGAAACCCAGGCAGGGGCACGGCAGCTGT
>CAWUND010000354.1:0-1536 GCA_963923815.1 uncultured bacterium | reverse complement strand
CTGGGCCGCCCAGGGGCGGAAGCGGTACAGCTCCACCACACCGAGCCCCAGCAGGGCGTTGGGGTTGCCGGGATCCAAGCGGTGCAAGCGCTGCAGGCTGAGGGCAGCATCGCCTGCCTTGCGCTGCAGGGCCTGGGCCACGGCCAGAGCGTAGAGATCGTTGAGGTTGCCAGGATCCCGCTGCAGCCGTGCCCGCAGCACCGCTTCTGAGTCGGCCAGGTAGGCCTGATCGGGATCGCTCTGGTTGAGCAGCCCGATCTGATCAAACAAGGGATCGAACTGGCCGCTCCGCAGCTGCTGCCCCATGGCCTGCACCGCCAGCACCCGGTTTTCGGCCAGGGCCTGGGGGGGCGTGGGGGCATCGGGCCACTGCAGCGGTTGACCAGCTCTGGCCAAGGCCACGGCCCGCCGCTGACCAGAGCTGGTCAGCAGCTGCAGCGTGGCGGCGTAGGGGCCGCCCCCTGGCTGGGCCTCCGGCAGGGCAAGCCGCTGGCGCACGCTGATGCAGCCGTTGCGGGGCAGGCCATCGCTGCGCAGCTGCCCCTGGCCGATGGCCTGGTCGGCCCGCAGCTGGGCCGTGGGGCTGCGCAGATCCACCAGCAGCCGCGCCCCCACCAGGGTGCGCGTGGGGCCCTGCAGCTGCAGCTGCAGCCCGCCCGGCAGCGGCTCGAGCTCCGCCCGCAGGCCGCCGCGGGGGCACTGGGCCAGCGGCTCCACCGCCAGGCTCAGCTGGCGCCGCTGGAACAGCTCGGCGCGGCTGCCATCCGGCAGGGGCCACTGGCCCACCCGTTGGAACGCCGATGAGGCCTGCACCAGCTCCCCCTGGCGAGCCTGGCGTTCGTCGCTCATCACCCCCTGGTCGCCGCCCTTGAGCAGAAACCAGTCGAAGCGCTCCAGGTTGCCGGCGGCCTGCTCCAGACGCCCCACGGTTTGGCGTGCCGCCACGCGGAACCCCTGGCGCCGGCCCTCGGCCTCGAGGTTGAAGGCATTGAGGCGCTCGCTGTCGGGCAGCACCGCCAGGGTGGAGAGCTGGTGGGGGCTGGTGCGGCGGATGCTGGCCACGATTGGCTCCAGGGGCCAGCCCCGCTCTGCGCTGGGCCGGTGGGGCGGGAAGCCGCTGAGGTCGACCCCCCAGCCGTATTGATTCCAGAGGGCCCCCTGCAGGGCCACGGCCACCAGGGTCAGCCGCCAACCCAGGGCCCAGGGTTGGCGCACGCGGGCCACCAGCACCCCCAGGGCAACGCACAGCTGGGGCAGCAGCGGCAGCACAAAGCGGAAGTCCTTGGTGGACATCAGCACACACACCAGCAGCCCCCCCACCGGGAAGCTCAGCCACCACAGCCACCAGCCGCGGGGGTGGGGGCTGGGGCGCAGGCCGCCGCCGCGGCGGGCGGTCGCCAGTGCGGCGAGTGCGCTGCCGGCCAGCACCAGGGCCACCAGCCACACGCCCACCATGGTGGGCAGCAGCCGCGGGTAATACAGCCAGCCCTCCAGGCTGGTGGCCTCGAGCCCCTCCTGGTAGGCCACCCCCCACTG
>CAWUND010000353.1:0-1540 GCA_963923815.1 uncultured bacterium | reverse complement strand
GCGTCATGCCGCCAAGCTAAGGGGGTTGCCCCGCCTTTTCATGCTCCGACAGGACCTGCGCCGCCTGACGGTGGCCACCAGCGGCGAAGGCTTCACCGATCTCACCGGCTTGCTCCAGCGGGAGCTCTCCAGCAGCGGACTGCGGCAAGGGCTGCTGCAGCTGGTGGCGCTCCACACCTCCTGCAGCCTCACCATCAACGAAAACGCCGACCCGCGGGTGCTGCACGACCTCACCACCTACCTGCGGGCCCTGGTGCCCGAGGGGGGCCTGCGGGAGCCCTACGCCCACGACGACGAAGGCCCCGACGACATGCCCGCCCACATCCGCACCGCCCTCACCACCACCAGCCTGGGGCTGTCGTTCGACCAGGGGCGGCTGGTGCTGGGCACCTGGCAGGCGGTGTACCTGTGGGAGCACCGGGCCCGGGGCCAGCGGCGCCAGCTGAGCCTGCACCTGCTGGGGGAGTGAGCCAGGATCGCTGCGGTGTTTGTGCCTGCGCTGGCATGGCTGATTTGATTCGCGTCACGTCGAATCCCACACCCCAGCAGCTGGAGCAGCTGGGGGTGAGCGCTTGGCCGATCTGGAGCTGCGGCGTCAGCACCTTCCCCTGGACCTACGACGAGCGGGAAACCTGCCTGCTGCTGGAGGGGGAGGTGACCGTCACCCCCGATGGCGGGGCGCCGGTGTCGTTTGGCGCGGGTGACCTGGTGGAGTTTGCCGCCGGCCTCAGCTGCCGTTGGGAGGTGCGGGCCGCGGTGCGCAAGCACTACCGCTTCGGCTGAGCCAAGCTGCATGGGAGTGCGTGTTGCCATGGCCGCCATCCCCCTCACCCCCGACCAGCGGGCCGCCCTGCCCCAGCAGCTGCCCCAGTGGCAGCTCAACGGCGACAAGCTGCGCCGCGAGCTGCGCTTCGCCGACTTTGTGGAGGCGTTTGGCTTCATGGCGAAGGTGGCCCTGATCGCCGAGGCGATGGGCCACCATCCGGAATGGAGCAACGTGTGGAACCGGGTGGTGATCGAGCTCACCACCCACGACACCGGCGGCCTCTCCAGCCTGGATCTGGCGTTGGCCCAGCGCATCGACGCGCTGCTGGCCTGAGCCCTAGGCCAGCACCGGCAGGCGGGCGGGGTCGCGCTGGCTGAACTGCAGCCCCTCGCCCTGCACCTCCACGGCCACGGTGTGGCCACCGGTGAACGTGCCCGCCAGGATCCCCTTGGCGATCGGCGTTTCCAGCTCCCGCTGGATGGCCCGCTTGAGGGGCCGGGCGCCGTACACCGGGTCGTAGCCGACACCGGCGAGCCAATCGAGGGCGGCGCTGCTGAGCTCGAGCCCCAGTTTTTTGTCTTCGAGCCGTTGGGCCAGGCGACGCACCTGCAGGTCGACGATCTGCCGCAGTTCCTCCTGCTTGAGGCTGTGGAAGATGATCGTTTCATCGAGCCGGTTGAGGAATTCCGGGCGGAAGTGGGCCCGCAGGGCCTCGTTCACCCGTGATTCCATCTCGCTGTGGCGCGCCGGGTCGCCCGCCAGGTCGAGGATCGA
>CAWUND010000352.1:0-1546 GCA_963923815.1 uncultured bacterium | reverse complement strand
GCCGCAGGGCGCTCACCACCGACAGGGCCTTGCTGCTGCCGTGGCCGATCACGCACACCCCATTCACCCCCAGCAGCAGGGCGCCGCCGTGTTCGGCATGGTCGAGCCGTTTTTTGATGCGGCGCAGGTTGCTGATCAAGAAGGCGGAGCCCACCTTGCCGCGGCGCCCCCGGGGCAGCTCCGCCTTGAGCACATCCAGCAGCACGCTGCCCACGCTCTCCAGAAACTTGAGCAGCACGTTGCCGGTGAAGCCGTCGCACACCACCACGTCGAACTCCCCGGAGAGCACGTCGCGCCCTTCGCAGTTGCCGGCGAACTGGAAGCGGTGCTCCGCCGCCATCAGCGGGTAGGTCTTGAGGGCCAGTTCATTGCCCTTGCACTCCTCCTCACCGATGTTGAGCAGGCCGATGCGGGGTTGGGCCACCTGCAGCACATCGCGGCTGTAGATGTTGCCCAGCAGGGCCCACTGGTGCAGGTAGGCGGGCTTGCTGTCCATGTTGGCGCCCACATCCAGCACCAACACCTGCTGCTCGGGATCCTGGGTGGGGAAGAGGGCGCCGATGGCCGGCCGATCAATCCCCTTCAACCGCCCCAGGCGAAAGATCGCTGAGGCCATCACGGCACCGGAATTGCCGGCGGAGTACACGGCGGTGGCGGCCCCCTCCTTCACCAGGTCCATGGCCAGGTTGATGCTGGCGTCGCGCTTCTTGCGCACCACGGTGGCTTCTTCGTCCATGCCCACCGACACGCCACTGGGCACCACCTCCAGCAGACCCTCCTCCTGGGCGGCCGCCAGGGCTTCCCCCAGCTCCAGCTCCGCCACCGCCGTGGCCACGGCCCCAGCCTCGGCCACGAATTTCACGCGCAGCGGCAGCAGCCGCACCGCCTTGAGGCAGCCCTCCAGGATCGGGCCTGGGGCGTGGTCGCCGCCCATGCCATCCACCGCCACCCAGAGGCGATCGGCGTCGTCGATGGGGGTGCCTTCGCTGCCGCCCACCCCCCGCTGCAGCCGCCGCAGGGGGTCGAACACCAGCGGTTGCAGCACCGTGTTGGCCGCGGCACCGGCCACGCTGCCCGCGGCCCCGGCCACCGAGCCGGCGGTGCTCAGGGCGCTGCCCGCGGTGCTCAGCGCACTGCCGGCCATGGATCCGGCGGCGGATCCGGCGCTGGTGGCCGTGTCCACCAGGGTGGTCACCGCCGCATTGCGGCGGTACCAAATCACCAGGCGACGGATCGCCCGCGGACGGGTGCGGCGCTGGCTGGGGCCGGGGCCGGGAACGTCAGAGGGCTTCGGGGGCAACGGCTTCAACGATGCGCTGGAACAGATAACCGGTGCCGCGGGCCGTGAGAATCAGCTCGGGGTTGGCCGGATCGTCCTCCAGTTTGGAGCGCAACCGGGAGATATGAACATCCACCACCCGGGTGTCCACGTGACGTTCCGGGGTGTAGCCCCACACCTCCTTGAGGATTTCGCCGCGGCTGAACGGTTCCCCGCTGCGGCCCACCAGCAGCTCCAGCAGGCTGAATTCCATGCCGGTGAGGCGGA
>CAWUND010000351.1:0-1556 GCA_963923815.1 uncultured bacterium | reverse complement strand
GGCTTGGTTGGCTGCGACAACGGGTGGTGTCAGTGCACACCTGCCGTTTGAGCACCTGCCCCCGCCGTTCCCATGGCGTGCACCCGAAAAAGGCAGATGCCGAAAGGGTTTCAAGGCCGTACGGTGTGGTCTTGTTCCATCGGATTCCATGGTTCCAGCCCTCGCCACACTGCACCCCAACCCTGGATGGGCGTCCAGCAATCCTCCCCTCACCGACACGGTGGGCAAGCACTGCATCTTGGAGCTCTACCAGTGCCGTGCTGATCGTCTCGACGACGAAGCCTTTCTCCGCAGCAGCATCACCCAGGCCGTGCATGAGGCCGGTGCCACGTTGCTGCAACTGATCAGCCATCGCTTCAGCCCCCAGGGCGTGACCGCCCTAGCGCTGCTCGCGGAATCGCACCTCTCGATCCACACCTGGCCGGAATCGGGCTACGCCGCCGTGGATGTGTTCACCTGTGGGGATCACACCATGCCGGAGCGGGCCTGCCAGCGGTTGATCGCCGATCTGCAGGCGGGCGAGCATCGCTTGCGCAGCTTCCGACGACAAACGCCCGAGGCGCTCTGCGAGCAGCAACGCCAACCCGTCTGAGCCGAGGCCTCAGGGGCAGCAGGCGGCCGCCGGTGCACCACAGCCCGCGGCCACCGCAGCCAGCAGGCCCTGCAGCTGCTCGAGGGCAGCGGGCCGCAGGCGGTAATACACCCAGCGGCCCTGCTCCCGCGCCTCAATCAAGCCGGCCTCGCGCATCACCTTGAGGTGAAACGACAGGCGCGACTGGGCCAGCCCCAGCCCCTGGGTGAGGTCGCACACGCAGCGCTCACCGCCCGCCAGGGCCTGCACCACCTCGAGCCGCACCGGATCCGCCAGGGCCTTGAACAGGGCGACGGAACTGGTGTCAGTGCTGGTGTCAGCGATGGCTGCGACTGGCATGGGGGCGACGAGCCGTGGAGAAAGGTTAAGGCGACCGCCCGTCAAATCAATTCCTCTTGATGCATCAAGCATTGTTGATTTAAGTTCGACGGGCAGTGCGGCTTCAGGCCATGCGCATCGGCATCAACGGCTTCGGACGCATCGGACGGCTGGTGTTTCGCGCCCTCTGGGGGCGCCCCGGCATCGAGATCGTGCACGTGAACGACAGCGGTGGGGATGCCGCCACCGCCGCCCACCTGCTCGCGTTCGACTCGGTGCACGGCCGCTGGCCCCAGGCCGTGAACCCCAACCACCACGGCTTCTGGGTGGGCGAAACGAGCATCAGCTACTCCCAACTCGCCGATCCCACCGCCGTGCCCTGGGGCGCCGCCGGTGTGGAGCTCGTGCTCGAGTGCAGCGGCCGCTTCAAAACCCCCGACACCCTCAACCCCTACTTCGAGCAGCTGGGGCTCAAGCGGGTGGTGGTGGCCTGCCCGGTGAAGGGGCAGGTGGCCGGCGCCGAAGCCCTCAACGTGGTGTTCGGCATCAACCACCACCTCTACGACCCAGACCAACACCGTCTGGTGACCGCCGCCTCCTGCACCACCAACTGCCTGGCCCCCGTGGTGCAGGTGGTGCACGGGCA
>CAWUND010000350.1:0-1557 GCA_963923815.1 uncultured bacterium | reverse complement strand
TTGATGGTGCTGGCCAATTACGGGCTGATCGCGGGGCTCGAGCCCGGCGCCTTCACCGCCTGGTTCCATCGCCAGTTCATCGACGGCTACGACTGGGTGATGCAGACCAACGTGCTCGGCATGGGCCTCTTCGCCGACGGCGGACGCCTGGCCAGCAAGCCCTATGCCGCCAGCGGCAACTACATCCGGCGCATGAGCACCTACTGCCAGGGCTGCCAGTACGACGTCAAGCAACGGCATGGCGCCAAGGCCTGCCCCTTCAACAGCCTCTACTGGGACTTCCTGGCCCGCCATCGCGAGCGGCTGCGGGGCAACCCACGCATGGCCCTGGTGTTCAAACAGCTCGACAAACTCCCCCCGGAGGAGCTCACGGCGATTCGCCAGGCGGCCGCTGACCACCTCAGCCAGGCCGTTGGATGCGGCAGCGCAGCCCACCAGGAGACGCAGAAGGAGCTCTACCTTGATCACCAGTTCGGCCCCCGCGCCTGATGACCCTGGCGGCCCTGCCCCCCGAGGCCTACCTCTGGTTCAAGACCCTCCACATCGTGGGGGTGGTGGTGTGGTTTGCCGGGTTGTTTTACCTGGTGCGGTTGTTCATCTACCACCGCGAAGCCGAGGAGCTGGCGCCGGAGTTGCGCACCGCCTTTCAGGCCCAATACGCCCTGATGGAGCGGCGTTTGGCCAACATCATCACCACCCCGGGGATGGTGGTGGCGGTGGCCATGGCCATTGGCCTGCTGGTGAGCAATCCCGCCTGGCTGCATCAGGGGTGGATGCACGCCAAATTGGGCTTTGTGGCGGCATTGCTGGCCTATCACGCCTTCTGTTACCGCCTGATGGGGCAGCTGCAGAGCGGCAGCTGCCAATGGAGCCCGAAGCAGCTGCGGGCCCTCAATGAGCTGCCCACCTTGCTGCTGGTGGTGGTGGTGATGCTGGTGGTGTTCAAAGGCCAATTCCCCACCGGCGCCGCCACCTGGTTCATGGTGGCGCTGGTGGTGTTCATGGCGGCCTCGATTCAGTTCTATGCCCGTTGGCGGCGGCTTCGGGCCGAGCGGTTGGCCACCGCCCCGTGACCCATCCGCTGCGGCCGGTGCTGGAGCAGGTGCATCCCGGCAGCTGCCCCACGGAGCTCAATTTCCACTGCCACACCACCTGCAGCGATGGCAGCCTGCAGCCCCACCAACTGGGCCGTCAGGCCCTGGGTATCGGGCTGCGGCATCTGGCGGTGACCGACCACCACAGCGCCGAGGCCTTTGAGCCGCTATCGGACTGGTTTGAGCAACGGCGCCAGCAGGGTGACGCCGTGCCCACCCTCTGGAGTGGCATCGAGATCAGTTGCCTCCTGGAGGGCTGTCTCGTGCACGTGCTGGCCCTGGGGTTTGACCGCTCCAGCTCCGCCCTTGGGCCCTACACCCAGGGCCAGGCCGCCATCGGCGAGGCACTGCAGGCGTCGGAGGTGCGGCGCCGGATCCATGGGGCGGGTGGCTTGGCCCTCCTGGCCCACCCCGGGCGATACCGCTTGCCCTTTCAGCGCCTGATCGATGCGGCCCAGCAGCA
>CAWUND010000349.1:0-1558 GCA_963923815.1 uncultured bacterium | reverse complement strand
AGCAACGGAGCCCTGTTATGCGGCTATGGTCATAACAGCAATCAATGGCACCATGCTCCACAGCCGCACCGCCGCGCAGCCCTTCGCGCAAACCTGCCAACAACTCGAGCAAGCCTGCGGCCGCCAGGGCTACGGGATCCTGGCCAGCCACAACGTGGGCGACACCCTGCGCAGCAAGGGGTTTGACACCACCGACGCCGTCACGGTGTACGAGATCTGCCACCCCGGCCATGCCGCGGCGTTGCTGGCGGCCGACCCGGCCCTGGCGGCGGCGCTGCCCTGCCGGATCGCCGTGGGCACCCATCAGGGGGCCACGCTCGTGAGCCTGCTGTCGCCCCTAGAGCTGCTCACCGCCCTCAGCCCCGCCAGCGAGGTGCGCACCACCGCCGAGCAGGTGGAGCGCGACATCCAGGCGATTGTGGAGGCGGCGGCGGCCTAAACCCCGGAGCCCCGCGCGATCAGGCCGGCTCGAGCTGCTGCAGCTGAGCCTCGAGCCGTTGCTTGAGCCGGTGCTGCACCAGATGGCAGAGCTCATCCACCAGATCCCCATCGGTCTGCCAGATGGTGCGGGCCCCCTCCCGCTCACAGCGCACCAGGCCGGCGCGCTGCAGCTGGCCCAGCTGGCGGCTGATGTGCGACTGGGAAAAGCCCGTGGCCTCGATCAAGGCGGCCACATCGGTGGGGCCCCGCTTGAGCTGGCAGAGCAACTGCAGCCGAGCCGGCTCGCTCAGCAGGCGGAAGAACTGGCTGAACTGCTCCAGCAGCTCCGGGGAGGGCAGATCGCCCGGCGCACCCATGACAATGGCCTATGCCGATAGGCGCATTATGCAAGACCCACGCCAGTTCTGGGACAGCCGCTACGGGGAATCAGCCTTCGCCTATGGCAGCGAACCCAACGACTTCCTGGCCCAGCAGGCCGAAGCGCTGCCACCCGGCGACGCCCTCTGCCTGGCGGAGGGCCAGGGCCGCAACGGGGTGCACCTGGCGACCCTGGGCCATCGCGTGTGCGTTCAAGACCTCAGCCCCATCGGCCTGGCCCGCGCCGAAGCCCTGGCCCAGGAGCGGGGCGTTGCGATCCGCACGCTGTGCGGCGACCTGGCCAGCTTCGAGCCCGCCGCCGCCAGCGTCGACCTGGTGGTGGCCATCTGGATGCACCTGCCCCCAGCGCTGCGGGCCGTGGTGCACCGGCGGGCGGTGCAGGCCTTGCGCCCCGGCGGCCACCTGATCCTGGAGGCCTACACCCCAGCCCAACTGGCCCTCGGCACGGGCGGGCCACCCCAAGGGGAGCTCCTGATCAGCGCCGACGACCTGCGGCGCGAACTGACGGGGCTGGAGTGGCTGGTGCTGCGGGAGTGCCAACGGCCGATCCAGGAAGGGCCCTACCACCAGGGGCCCAGCGCCGTGGTGCAGGCCTGCGGCCGCAAACCCGCCGTCTAGCCGGTTATGCGGGTATGCTCATAGCAACACGCCGCCACCGCCATGGCCGCCCCGCCCCTGGCAGCCCTGCCCCTGACCTGTCTCTTATACACATCTGACGCTGCCGACGAAGGCTTAGGTG
>CAWUND010000348.1:0-1565 GCA_963923815.1 uncultured bacterium | reverse complement strand
GCCGGCGGCGACGAGCACACGATCCTGGCCCTCAATGCCGCCTGGGAGGTGCTCGGCGATGCCCAGCGCCGCGCCGAGCACGACCGCCTGCGTGGGTCTGCTCCCCAGCGCTCAGCGGCTCAGAGCGCCACGGCCGCCAGCCGTGCGGCCCGCAAGGCTTCTGCGGAGGCGGCCCGCGGCGATGGGCAACTTTTGGCTTGGCTGCAGCAGGTGTATGCCCCCATCGACCGCCTGTTGGCCCAGGTGATCAACCCCTTCCCCGCCCAGCTCAAGGCCCTCTCCGCCGACCCCTACGACGATGCCCTGATGGAGGCGTTCTGCACCTTTCTGGAGCAGAGCCAAACCCGCCTGGAGAAGGTGCAGCGGCTCTACGGCGGCCTGGCGGCACCGCCGTCGGCCCAGGGGTTCAGCCTCAGCCTCTACCACTGCTTCTCGCAGGTGCAGGACGCCGTGACCGAGCTGGAGCGCTACACCATGGGCTACGTGGACAGCTACTTGCGCGACGGTCGCGAGATGCTGCGCGAGGCCAAGCGGCGCCGCACCCTGCTTCAGGAGGAGCGTCGGCGGCTCGACATCTGATCTCAGCCCCCTGGCGTTAGGCCGGGAAGGGCTCCAGTTGGCTGCTGCGCAGCCACACATCGGGCACGGGGCGGCGGAAGCGCAGCTGCGCGTAGTCGCCCTTGATCAGCAGCACTTCGGCGGGGCCCTCAAAGATGTAGTCCGGCGCCGTGGCGTCGCTGGCCTGGGCCTCGAGGCTGTTGCCGTAGGCCTGGCGGTTCACGCGCACCAGGCTGCCCTTCTTGATGGCCGGGGCTTCAGCGGAGGGGGTGGCGTCGGCCATGGCGCGCAACGGATCTGGCCAGCAGGCTAGGCCCCGCATGCCGCAGCTTGGTGGGGGCAGCTGCCTAGCGTTGCTCCAATGCGAATGGTTCTGGCGTGCGGATTCTGCTGGTGGGCTGCAGTGGGTTTGTGGGCCGGGCCCTGGTGCCCCTGTTGCTGCAGCGCGGCCATCAGCTCACCCTGGTGAGCCGTTCAGCCCAGCCGTTGCCGGCGCTGCAGCACCCTCAGCTCACGCGCCTGCAGGCCAACCCCGCCGACCCCTCCAGTTGGAGCCAGCCGGCGCTGCAGCAGGCCCTGGTGCAGGCGGAGGCGGTGGTGAACCTGGCGGGTGAACCGATCGCTGAGAAGCGCTGGACGCCTGCCCACCTGCAGCTGCTGCAGGACAGCCGCATCCTCACCACCCGCGCCCTGGTGCAGGCCATGGCGGCGTTGCCCGCCGGCCAGGGGCCCACGGTGCTGCTCAACGGCTCGGCCATCGGCTACTACGGCACCAGCACCACCGCCAGCTTCACCGAAGCCAGCCCCGCCGGTGCCGATGTGTTGGGGCGCCTCTGCCAGGCCTGGGAGGCGGAGGCCCAGGCGGCCGCTGGGCGCTGCCGAGTGGTGATTTTGCGGATCGGCATCGTGCTGGGGGGCGATGGCGGCGCCCTCGGCAAGATGCTGCCGGTGTTTCGCCTGGGCTTCGGTGGGCCCATTGGCGATGGCCAGCAGTGGATGAGCTGGAT
>CAWUND010000347.1:0-1566 GCA_963923815.1 uncultured bacterium | reverse complement strand
TGGAAGTTGCCGTGCAGCGGCGCGAAGAAGGTTTTGGCGAAGGGCATGTCGGCCTCCACCTCCAGGTTTTTGGCGCAGGCGGTGAAGCCCTTCATGTGCTTCAGCTCCATGCGGGCCAGCTTGGCCAGCTCCTCGGCCTGCTCCGGCAGCAGCGTGCCGATCGACATGTAGTTGTCGTGGGCTTCCTGCTCGCCCTCGATCACGATGGCGTTGATGCGGCTGTAGGCGTCCTTGTAGGCGGCGCTGCTGAAGTCGGGCAGGCCCTCAGCGCCGGCGGCTGCTGTGCTCGCGTGGGCCGCTTCCAGGGTCGCCATACCGTTGAACTGCCGCAGATCTGGTGTCGACTTTAACGGTCTCAAATTGCGGCCTGGGCATCAGGGTTGGGGTTTGAACGCCTGGCGGGGCGGCCAGTCGCTCTGCAGCAGCTCCAGCAGCAGCCGGCTCCAGCCCTGCACCAGCCGTTGCTGCAGCTGGGTCCCCAGCTCCGCGCTGGCACCCCGCGCATCCCCCACCACCCCCGAGGCGGAGAGGTCGGAGGTGAGCCAGGCGCAGGGCACGGCCCCCTCCAGGCTCCATCCCGGCGGCGGCGGGGAGCTGAGCAGCCCATCCACGGGCCGATCCGGGCCCACCTGCTCCGGCGCCAGCTGCAGCATCAGGCTGGTTTCCGCCAGCCCCGCATGCAGCCCCTGGCTGCGTTCCGGCTCCGGCAGCAGCTCCGCCACCCCCGGCGGCCCGCTCCACAGGAAGCAGGGCAGCACCGCCAGCTGGGGTGCCGCCGCCCGCAGTTGGCGGGCCGCCACCTGCAGCAGCGCGATCTGGCCGCCGTGGCCGTTGAACAGCACCAGCCGGCTGAAGCCGGCGGCCGCCAGCTGGCGGCCCACCGTGTCCACCAGCTGGATCACGGTGTCTGCCGGCAGGCTGAGGGTGCCGGCAAAGGCGCCGTGCTCCGGCGAAAAGCCCAAACCCTGCAGCGGCAACCGCCAGATCGGCAGGTGCTGGGGCAGCTCCTCGAGCACCGCATCCAGCAGCCGATCGGCGAACAGCCCATCGGTGCCCAGGGGCAGGTGGGGCCCGTGTTGCTCGAAGGCCCCGAAGGGCCACACCACCGTGCTGCCGGCCCGCTGGGCCGCCGCCTGCAGCTGCGGCCAGCTCAGCTGCTCCAGGCGCCGGTGGGCGGGGCTGGCGGCCATCGCTGCGCTCCTGGGGTGTCGGGGGTGCTCCTTACAGTGTGCGGCTGTGCATCTCTGCTTTGGCCATGGCCGGTTCTGGCACCCCGCAATCCCAGCCCCCGGCCGGCCAGCAATCCCAGTCGCCCCGGCCCCAGCCGCCGGTGCCGCCGCGCCCGAGCGCGCCGCAGTTCCCCCTGCGCAAGCCACCGATGGTGGTGCAGCTCACCAAGAAAGAAGAGCAGCTGCGCCTCGAGCGCGAGGCCGCTGAGGCCCGTGCCGCCGCCGAAGCCGCCAACGCCCGCGCCGCCGAGCTGGAAAACGCCGCCCGCGCCGCCCGCGGCGAGGCCCCGATCGCCCCGCAGCGGCCCAACGCTGCGCCCGCCGCCGCCCCCAACGG
>CAWUND010000346.1:0-1566 GCA_963923815.1 uncultured bacterium | reverse complement strand
ACCGCAGCTTCTACACCCTCAACAGCAACTACAAGGTGGCCCGCCACCTGGTGGAAAAGCTGCTGGGCCGCCCCACCCACGGCAAGTCGGAAGAGATCGCCTGGTCGGCGGTGCTGATGACCCGCGGCGTGAAGGGGATGGTGGATGACATCCTCGACAGCCAGGAATATCTGGACGCCTTCGGCTACGACACCGTGCCTTACCACCGCAACCGCGTGGTGGGCAGCCGCGACCTGGGCGAGACCCCCTTCAACATCACCAGCCCCCGCTACGACGCCTACTACCGCGGCATCTTCGGGTTCCCGCAGGTGGTGTACACCGGCACCGCCCGCAAGCTCCCCGAGCGCTCCCTGCAGCGCCGCGGTGGCTTCCCCCAGGACTACATGCCCTGGGTGCGCAGCCTGCCTGCCCTGCGTGGCGCCAGCGCCGCCGGCAGCGCCGACATCGATTACCTGGCCAAGGTGCCCTACCGCAGCCTGGGCCGCTGAGCCCAAGGCCTCCAGTTCCCATCAGCGGCGGGGGATCACCCCGCCGCTTTTTTTGTGCCCATCCCATGACCGCACGGGCGCAGGGGGCGATGGGTACGGGAAAGTTGGTCAGACTGATCCCAAACAGAATCCGGAGGAGCTGTGAGTCAGACCCTGTCATCGCTGGCCCGGATGACCCTGCGCCAACTGCGCCAGGTGGCCAGCGAACTGGGGGTCAGCCTCTACAGCCGCAAAACCAAGGAAGAGCTGCTGAGCGCCATCGGCAAACGCCAGGCCGACCTCACCAGCCTGGATGCGGAGCGACGCCCCTCCAGCCACAGCCCCGACGACAGCCGTGTGGTGTTTCTGCCGCGCGATCCCCAATGGGCCTATGTGTTCTGGGAGATCTGCGAAGCCGATCGGCAGCAGGCCTTCAAAGCCGGCGCCAGCCAGCTGTGCCTGCGGGTCGCGGATGTCACCGGCCTCAGCAGCGGCGATAGCCACCCCCACACCCTCCAGGAGGTGCCGGTGGATAGCCATGCCACCGAGTGGTACCTGCCGGTGCCCCTCAGCGACCGCGACTACCGCGTGGAGCTGGGCTATCGCATCAGCGGCGGCGGCTGGATCTCGCTGGCCTTTTCATCGGTGGCGCGGGTGCCGGCGTTGCACCCCAGCGAGCAGATCTTGGATCAATTTGTGCCCTTCTCGCTGGACACCCCTCCGGGCGCCATCAATCCCCAGACCCTGCCCAGCAGCGACAACGGCCTGCACGAGCGGCTCTACCAAACCGCCACCCTCGGCAGCCGCCGCCTCGGCCGCGGCTCCGAAGCCTTCCACGAGCTCGAGGGCGGCGCCGGTGCGGGCCTGAACGCCTCCGGCGCCGGCCTGTGGGCCAGCGGCCGCAACGAATCCGGATCCGGGGTGGTGTCATCCCGCCAGCGGGCCTTCTGGCTGGTGGCCGACGCGGAATTGATCGTTTACGGCGCCACCGACCCCTCCGCCAAGCTCAGCATCGGCGGCGAAGAGGTGCCCCTCTCCAGCGATGGCACCTTCCGCATCCAGGTGCCCTTCCGCGATGGCCAGCAGGTGTATGCCATCG
>CAWUND010000345.1:0-1581 GCA_963923815.1 uncultured bacterium | reverse complement strand
TGCCGCACCCGCTCACCCCGCCAGCGCAGCCGCGGCAGCACACCCGCCAGCTTGCGCTCCCCCAGCAGCAGATCATTGGGCCATTTGATGCGGGGCTGCAGCCCCAGGGCCTCCAGTTGCAGTGCCAGCCCCAGGGCCACCGCCAGGCTCAAGGCCGCGGTGGTGTGCTCCGGCCAGGGCAAGGCGGCGCTGAGCCACACCCCCCCGCGGGGGGACTGCCAGAGCCGCCCCCGCTGGCCTTGGCCGAAGCGCTGATGCTGCGCCACCACCGCCAGGGGCGGCGCCGCCGACGCCAGCCAGGGCTCCAGCTCCAGCTCGGTGCTGGCGCACACCGGCAACCAGCGCAGCCGCCAGGGCAGCGGGTGGTCGCCGGGTAAACGCTGGAGGGCCCGGGCCAGCGGAGCGGCACCGCCGGAGCGCGGCAAACCGCTCACAGCTGGGTGAGCCATTGCCCCATGCGTTGCCCCCCCTGCTCGAGCTGCTCGATGGGGTGCACCAAGGCCAGGCGCACATGGCCCTCCCCCGCGTCGCCAAAGCCATTGCCAGGGGTGAGGCAGACGCCGGTGGCCTCCAGCAGCCGCGCGCAAAAGGCTTCCGCATCAAGGCCAGCGGCCTTGGCGGCCGGCGGCAGCTCCAGCCAGAGGTAGAGGGCCATCGATGGCAGACGCACCGGCCAGCCCGCCGCCCTGAGGGCGGCCGCCATGCGATCGCGACGCTCCCGGTAGATGGGCCGCAACCGCTCGGGCCAGTGCGGGGCCTGCTCCAACGCGGCGATGGCACCGGCCTGCAGGGCCAAGGATTGGTTGAAATCCACCACCCCCTTGAGCTGCCGCAGGGCGGTGAT
The DNA here is from genome assembly GCA_963923815.1 of uncultured bacterium. Classification (GTDB taxonomy): domain Bacteria; phylum Cyanobacteriota; class Cyanobacteriia; order PCC-6307; family Cyanobiaceae; genus Vulcanococcus. Next base: position 737 of record CAWUND010000345.1, on the reverse strand, counting down.
CAGCGGCTCAGCGCCGATGGCAAAGGCCAAGCGGTACCCCCCCAGGCACCAGCCCTTGGAGAACGAGAAAAACTCAATGCCGCATTGGCGCCAGTGGGGGCTGCGCAGCAACGCCGGCGCCTCCCCATCCAGGGCCAGATCCACGTAGGGGTTGTCGTGGGCGAGCACCAGGCCATGGCGCACGGCCCGCGCCGCCGCCGCATCCACCCAGGCCTGCTCGCCGGTGGTGGCGGTGGGGTTGTGGGGGAAGCCCAGCACCATCAGCTTGAGGGCATCCCATTGGCTGGCGCTGAGCTGATCCCAATCGGGGGCGTAGCCGCGCTCGGCCGACAACGGCAGCACGCGCGGCTGGGCGGAGGCCAACTGCAGGCCGCCGCGGTGGGAGGGGTAGTAGGGGTCGAGCAGCAGCGCCTGATCACCGGGGTTGAGCACCGCCAGGGGCAGGTGGGCCGTGCCCTCCTGGGAGCCCAGCAGCAGCAGCACCTCCCGATCGGGATCCACCGCCACGGCAAATCGACGCTGGGCCCAGGCCGCCACAGCCTCCCGGAAGGGCCGGGTGGCGCCGTGCAGGCAGTAGGCCGCGCTCTGGGGTTCCCCGAGCTGGCGGCGGATCGCCTCCATCGCCACAGCGGGGGGCTGCAGATCGGTGGACCCCAAGGAGAGATCCAGCAGGGGGGGAAGGCCCTGGGCGGCCGCCGCCGCGGCATAGGCCTGTTTGCGCCGGTCGTTGCGGGCAA
>CAWUND010000344.1:0-1602 GCA_963923815.1 uncultured bacterium | reverse complement strand
GCGGGGTTGCTGCTGCGGTTGCAGTGCAAGCCGCTGCTGGGGCTGCAGCCGCTGCGGGTGGTGGTGGCCCGGCCGCGGCCCGGGGCGCCGCCGTTGCTGCTGGGGGAGCTCAAGGGCTGGGCGCTGCCCCTGCCCGATGCCCTGCAACTCGACACCATGCGCGTGCAGGGGGAGCAAACCCAGCTGGTGGGGCCCCTGATCTGGTGCGCCACCTTCGCCTGGGCCCTGGAGGCCACCCCCTGCCGCAGGGCGCGGCTGTTGGCCATCCGCGACAACGACAGCCAGCACCGCCGGCTGGTGCGCTACTTCCGCCGGCTGGGGTTTGAACCCACGCGGGAGCTGGGGGCGGCGGCGCTGGATCTGCCGCTGCGGTTGGTGTGGGGGGGATCCGGCCTGTTGATGCGCGGCGACTGCACCACGGGCCTGGAGCGGGCCTGGCGGCAGCTGCAGCGGCCCTGAGCTAGGGCGTGGCCGCGTGGTAGCTGCTGCGCACCAGCGGCCCGGAGCGCACCACGGCAAACCCCAGCCCGCGGGCGATGGCCCCGAGCTCGGCGAACTCCTCGGGGGTCCAGTAGCGGGCCACGGGGATGTGGGCCAGGGAGGGGCGCAGGTATTGCCCCAGGGTGAGCCGTTGGCAGTCCACGGCCCGCAGGTCGCGCAGGGTGTCCACCACCTCCTCAAAGGTTTCCCCCAGCCCGAGCATCAGGCCGCTCTTGGTGGGGATGGCGGGGGCCAGCTCCCGGGCCGCGGCCAGCAGCGCCAGGGAGCGGGTGTAGGTGGCGCCGCGGCGCACCTCCCCTTGCAGGCGCTGCACCGTTTCCAGGTTGTGGTTGAAACACACGGGCTCGGCCGCCAACACGGCGGCCAGCCGTTGCCGTTGGGCGGCGATCCCCTCCGCTTCATCGCGGTACCCACCCCAGAAGTCGGGGGTGAGCACCTCGATCGCCACCTGCGGCTGGCGCCGGCGGATCGCCGCCATGGTGGCGGTGAACAGGCTGGCGCCGTGGTCGGCCATGTCGTCGCGGGCCACGGCGGTGAGCACCACATAGGAGAGCCCGAGGCTCTCCACCGCCTCCGCCACCCGCTCCGCCTCCGCCCCATCCACCGGCGTGGGGGCCTCCCCCTTGTCCACCTGGCAGAAGGCGCAGCTGCGGGTGCAGATCGGCCCCCCCAGCAGGAAGGTGGCGGTGCCGGCGGCGTAGCACTCGCCGCGGTTGGGGCAGCGCCCCTCCTCGCAGATGGTGTGCAGCCGCTGCTGCTTCACCACCGCCTGCACGGTTTCCAAGGCGCTGGCGTTGCCGATGGGGCTGCGGATCCACTCCGGCAGCCGTTCGGCGGGGGGGATGGCGCTGTAGCGGCTGCGGCTGGGTTGCATCACTCGAGCCGGCGGCGGCCCTCCAGGGCCCGGGCCAGGGTGACCTCATCGGCGTATTCCAGTTCGCTGCCCACCGGCAGGCCGTAGGCGATGCGGCTCACCTGGGTGAAGGGCTTGAGCAGCCGCGCCAGGTAAAGGCTGGTGGTGTCGCCCTCCACGCTGGGGGTGAGGGCCAGGATCACCTCGGTGATGCCGTCGCGGTCGACCCGCTCCACCAGCGGCTGGAT
>CAWUND010000343.1:0-1603 GCA_963923815.1 uncultured bacterium | reverse complement strand
CCGGCTGCGGCGGTGACCCGCGCGTCGGCCGGCACCGCCACCGGTGAGCCGCCCCGCAAGCTGGCGCCGGGGCTCAACCCCCGCTACGTGTTCAACCGCTTCGTGGTGGGCCCCAACAGCCGCATGGCCCATGCGGCGGCCCTGGCGGTGGCGGAGTCGCCCGGCCGCGAATTCAACCCCCTGTTTCTCTGCGGTGGGGTGGGCCTGGGCAAGACCCACCTGATGCAGGCCATCGGCAACTACCGGCTCGAGATCGACCCGGAGGCCCGCGTGGCCTACGTGAGCACCGAAACCTTCACCAACGATCTGATCCAGGCCATCCGCAAGGACGGCATGCAGAAATTCCGCGACCGCTACCGCGCCGCCGATTTGATCCTGGTGGACGACATCCAGTTCATCGAGGGCAAGGAGTACACCCAGGAGGAGTTCTTCCACACCTTCAACGCCCTGCATGAGGCGGGCCGCCAGATCGTGATCGCCAGCGACCGGCCCCCCTCCCAGATCCCCCGCCTGCAGGAGCGCCTGATCTCCCGCTTCTCCATGGGCCTGATCGCCGACATCCAGGCGCCCGACCTGGAAACCCGCATGGCGATCTTGCACAAGAAGGCCGAGCACGAGCAGGTGAGCCTGCCGCGGGATCTGATCCACTACCTGGCGGGCCGGTTCACCTCCAACATCCGCGAGCTGGAGGGGGCCCTCACCCGCGCCGTGGCCTTTGCTTCGATCACCGGCCTGCCGATGACCGTGGAATCGGTGGCCCCCATGCTCGACCCCGCCGGCGTGGAGGTGGAGGTGACCCCCGCCCAGGTGCTGAGCAAGGTGGCGGAGGTGTTTGGCGTGGCGGTGGAGGAGATGAAGAGCCCCAGCCGCAAGCGGGCCGTGAGCCAGGCCCGCCAGGTGGGGATGTACCTGATGCGCCAGGGCACCAACCTCTCGCTGCCGCGCATCGGTGATGAATTCGGCGGCAAAGACCACTCCACCGTGATGTACGCCGTGGAGCAGATCGAGAAAAAGCTCGGTGCCGACCCGCTGTTGGGGCGCCAGGTGCAGCAGGTGCGCGATCTGCTGCAGATCGACTCCCGCCGCCGCACCCGCTAGGGGGGCCGCCTCAGCTGGTGATCGGCTGGCTGGGGTCGAGCCCCTCCACTTCACCGGAGAACACGCGGCTGGCGGTGATGTCTTCGGCTTCGATCGTCATCAGGTCGAGCTTGGTGAGGCCCCCCTGGCCCATGCCCTTAAACAGGCGGTTGGCCTGGCGCATGCGGGCCCGGTCGATGGCGTTGCGGATCGAGCGGGCGTTGGCGAAGAAGGGCAGTTGCATGCGCCGCTGGATGTAGTCGCCAAAGGCGGCCAACGCCTCCTCGCTGAAGCGGTAGTTCTCCTCCGCCAGGATCAGCCGCGCGATCGCCAGCAATTCCTCGGCGCTGTAATCGGGGAAGTCGATGTGGTTGGCCACCCGCGAGGAGAGGCCTGGATTGCTTTGATAAAACACATCCATGCGCTCCTTGTAACCGGCGAAGATCACCACCAGATCGTCGCGGTTGTTCTCCATCACCTGCAGCAGGATTTCGATCGCTTCGGCGCCGTAATCCCGTTCGTTTTC
>CAWUND010000342.1:0-1606 GCA_963923815.1 uncultured bacterium | reverse complement strand
GACCTGCTGGAGATCAAGAACTTCGGCTCCAAGTCTGCCGATGAGGTGATCGAGGCCCTCGAGCGCATCGGCATCTCCCTGCCCCAGAGCCGCGCCGGCGCCTGATCGGCCCCGCAGCCCCACCGCCCCGAACCGTTTCGTTTTCACCCGTCTGAGCCATGCGCCACCAGTGCCGAGTTCCCAAGCTGGGACGCCCCGCCGACCAACGCAAAGCCATGCTGCGCGCCCTCACCACGCAGCTGATCCGCGAAGGTCGCCTCACCACCACCAAGGCCCGCGCCAAGGCCCTGCGGGATGAAGCTGAGCGCATGATCTCCCTGGCCAAGGACGGCAGCCTCGCCGCCCGCCGCCGCGCCATCGGCTACATCTACGACAAGCAGCTGGTGCACGCCCTGTTCGACAAGGCCCAGGAGCGTTACGGCGACCGCAACGGCGGTTACACCCGCATCATCCGCACCGTGCCCCGCCGCGGCGACCAGGCCGAAATGGCGATCATCGAGCTGGTCTGAGTCCCCTGGGCCGCATCGCCCTCTGCCTGCAGTACGACGGGGCGGCCTATTGCGGCTGGCAGCGCCAGCCCCGCGACCCCAGCGTTCAGGAAACCCTTGAAACGGCCTTGGCGGCGCTGGATCCCCAGCGGCCCGCCAGGGCCGTTGCTGCTGGGCGCACCGATTCCGGCGTGCACGCCGCCGGGCAGGTGGTGCACTTCGATGCGGCCGGTCCCATCCCGGCCCAGCGCTGGGCCGCCGCCCTCAACGGCCGCCTGCCGGCCTCGATCCGGGTGCGGGCGGCGGCGGCGGTGCCCGCCGACTGGCACGCCTGCTTCTCGGCCTCCTACCGGCGTTACCGCTACACCCTCCACAACGGCCGCCTGCCCAACCTGTTTTTGGCCCCCTGGAGCTGGCACCGCTATCAGCTGCGCCTCGATGAGGCCCTGATGCGGCGGGCCCTGGAGGGCATGCTCGGCGAGCATGATTTCGCCGCCTTCGAGCGGGCCGGCAGCTCCCGCTCCCATTCCCGCACCACCCTGCAGGAGGTGAGTGTGGAGCGCCGTGGCGACCTGATCGAGGTGGAATTGCAGGCCAGCGGCTTCCTCTACGGCATGGTGCGCCTGGTGATGGGGCAACTGGTGGCCCTGGGGGAGGGGCGCCTCAGCCTGGAGGCCTTCGAGCGGCGCTGGCGCACGGGGGCCCGCGATCAGGTGAAGGAGGCGGCTCCACCGCAGGGCCTCTGCCTGCTGCGGGTGGGCTACCCGGAGCCGGTGTTCCCTGCTACCGCCTGGTATGATTGCCAACCGCGGTTTTTGCTGGAGTGCCCTGACGCACCCCCCGCAGCACCCGTGCCGCCGACCCCTCCACCGGAGGGCCGTCCGGCGACGCGGTAGGTTCGCTCCATGAGCTTCAGTCGCCCGATCCGTTGGGCGCCCTGCCGTTCCCCCAGTCCAGACCTTCCGTCCAGACGCCCTGTCCCGCCCTGTCGCCCTTCTGGGGGCGATGGCGCCCTATCCGATCCGGCCCGCCGGTGCGATGAACAAGACTCTCGTCCCCCCTCAGGATCCCTCCAGCCGCCAGTGGTATCTGGTGGATGCGGAGAACCAGACCCTCGG
>CAWUND010000341.1:0-1610 GCA_963923815.1 uncultured bacterium | reverse complement strand
GCCCTGGCCTATGCCCTCACCCTGCCGGCGATGCTGGCGATCGACCCCTGGCTGAGCCTGGCGGCGGTGGGGCTCTACCCCCTGATGCTGGTGATCGTGCGGCTGTTCGGCGGCCGCATGATGAAACAGCAGCGGCGCCAGCAGGAGGCCCTGGCCCAACTGAGCGACCTGATCCAGGAGGACCTCTCCGGCATCGGCGCCATCAAGATCTACGGCCAGGAAACCACCGAACGCCAGGCCTTCTCGGTGCGCAACCGCCGCTACCGCGACGACGCCCTGCAGCTGGCCCGCACCCGCAGCACCCTGTTCCCGCTGCTGGAGGGGATCAGCTCGGTGAGCCTGCTGCTGCTGCTGGCCCTGGGCAGCGGCCAGCTGGCGAGCGGCCGCCTCTCGATCGGCGACCTGGTGGCGCTGATTTTGTTTGTGGAGCGACTGGTGTTCCCCACGGCCCTGTTGGGGTTCACGCTCAACAGCTTCCAAACCGGCCAGGTGAGCCTGGAGCGGGTGGAGGAGCTGCTGCGGCGCGAACCGGAGATCCAGTCGCCCCAACATCCCCAACCCCTGGAGCGGCCGCGCCCCGGCACCGGTGCCGCCCTGGAGGCCCGCGGCCTCACGCTGCGCTATCCCAACGCCCAGCGGCTGGCCCTCGATGGAGTGAGCTTCCAGCTGGAGCCCGGCGAGCTGGTGGCGGTGGTGGGGCCGGTGGGATGCGGCAAAACCACCCTGGTGCGGGCCATCGGCCGCATGGTGGAGGTGCCCGCCGGCCAGCTGTGGCTCAACGGCAGCGATGTGACCAGCGTTGAGCTGGAGAGCCTGCGGCAGCAGGTGGCCCTGGTGCCCCAGGAGGGATTCCTGTTCACCGCCACCCTCGCCGACAACCTCCGCTACGGCGACCCGGAGGCGGAGCAAGCGGTGGTGGAGCAGGCGGCGGTGCAGGCCCGCCTGGAGGCGGACATCCGCGGCTTCCCGGATGGCTACCGCACCCTGGTGGGGGAGCGGGGCATCACCCTCAGCGGCGGCCAGCGGCAGCGCACCGCCCTGGGCCGGGCCCTGCTGGTGCAGGCCCCGCTGTTGGTGCTCGATGACGCCCTGGCCAGCGTGGACAACAACACCGCCGCCGCCATCCTCGAGGCGGTGCGCCAGCAGCGGCAGCGCACGATCCTGATGGTGAGCCATCAGCTTTCGGCCGCCGCCGCCTGCGACCGAATCCTGGTGCTGGATGGCGGCCGGCTGGTGCAGCAGGGGCACCACAACACCCTGGTGCACCAGAGCGGCACCTACCGACGCCTGTGGGAGCGGGAGCAGGCGGAACAGCAGTTGAGCCGCGCCGCCTAAGGGCGGTCGTCACAACTCGCGCAACCGAAGCAGACATCCGTGCGCGCCGTGGCTTAGCTGGAGGGATTCACCCCCCTCACGCCGTCGCCATGACCACCGGTGTGCCCTACCGCCTGCGCTGCACCCTCACCTTCGGGGACATCTACGGGCAGATCCTGATCTGGATGCTGGTGATCTTCGCCAGCCTGGCGGCGGGGTTGGCGCTGATGGGGGCCAGCCGGCCGATGTTCGCCCTGGTGGGGGTGGGGCTGATCCTGGTGCTGTCGCTGCCGTTT
>CAWUND010000340.1:0-1610 GCA_963923815.1 uncultured bacterium | reverse complement strand
GGCTTTGACGGGGCGGAGGCCTATTACGACTACGGCATGCAGGCCCGCTGGGCGCCGACGCCCCATGTGTGCGACGCGATTGCGGCCCAGTTGGCCCGCCACGGACTTCTGCGAAGTTGCGGTACCGATACCCATGGTCTGGAGCTCCACGGCCGCTAGGGTTTCCGCAGCCATTGCTCCCCGTCGATGGGCCTGTTTGATCGTTTGCTCGGTGGTAACAAGTCGGTGACCACCACCCAGGCCAAGCCCGCCAAGCAGGAGGAGGCCTTCTTCCTGGATGCCGATGCCTCCAGCAGCATGGGCAACGTCGATTTCATGCGGCGCTCGAACACGATCCGCCACACCTTCCCCGGCACCGCCGACAGCCCCGGTGGCAAGGAGCGGGTTGAAGAGGTGGCCTCGATGGAGTCCCGCCTCGAGAAGGTGAGCCCCGGCCTGGGCGGCACCGTCGATGTGGAGCAGGAGATCAACCTCACCGGCGGCGTGCCCAAGCCCGTGAAAAAGACCTTCGCCGAGCAGATGAGCAAGGCGGAGCTCGACCAGCGCATGAAGGGTTCGGCCGTGGCGGTGAACACCCCCGGCGTGGCCCCCAAGAAGGCCTCCAGCAGCGCCGACGACGCCCAGCCCCAGATCAGCAGCCAGTCCACGGCTAAACCCGGCGACATCAGCGCCTTCAAGGGCTGGGCCAAGGATCTCAACGGCTGAGTCGGCTCAGCCTTCCACCAGGGCCTCCGATTCGAGCACCAGACCCCTTAGGTGCTCCAACTGCACCGCCGTGGCCCCGTTCCAAAGGCCCCGGTGGTGCGCCTCCAGCAGCCGCTCCGCCATGTCCCGCAGGGCCCATGGGTTGCTTTGGCGCAGAAACGCCAACACCCCGGCATCTGCGAGCCACTGGTCGCACACGGCGCCATAGCCCCAGTCGGGCACCCGGTCGGTGCTGGCGTCGTAGGCAAACAGGTAATCCAGGCTCGCGGCCATCTCGAACCCCCCCTTGTAGCCGTGCTGTTGCATGCCCTCGATCCAGCGGGGGTTGAGCATGCGTGAGCGCAGCACCTTGTCGAATTCCCGCTCCAGTCGGTGCATGCGCGGGCGCTGCTGGCGGGAATGGTCGCCGAACCACAGCTGTGGTGCCTGGCCCCGCACCCGTTCCACGGCGGCGCTGAGTCCCCCCTGGAACTGGTAGTAGTCGTCGGAATCGAACAGGTCGTGTTCGCGGTTGTCTTGGTTGTGGAGCACCACCTGCACGCCGGCGAGGCGATGCTCCAGCCCCGAGCGATCCCCGTGGATCCGCAGGTTGCCCCCCTGGCCGTCGGCACCGCCCAGTCCCTCGTAGCGCCAGCTGCTCCAGTTGAGAAACGCCTCGGCCAGGTCGGCACGGCTCTCCCACTCGCCGCTGTCGATCAGCCCCTGCAGACCCGCCCCATAGGCCCCCGGTGCGGAGCCGTACACCCGCCAGGCGTGTCCGTCCTGGCGGTAGGCCGCCGCCAATGGGTTGTCCGCCTCGGGTTCGCCGCTGGCGGCCACCAGGGCCGTGGCCCGGTTGAACCAGGCCACCAACTGCGGAAACGCATCGCGAAACAACCCGGAAATGCGCAGGGTCACATCCACCC
>CAWUND010000339.1:0-1611 GCA_963923815.1 uncultured bacterium | reverse complement strand
CCGGGTGCGAACCTGAGGGCACGACCACAGCGCCCATGAGCACCGACACCACCGCCGAAAGCTCCCTGTTTGAGCAGGCCCTGGAGCGTTACCAGCAGGGGGCACCCCTGGCGGAGGTGATCGCCAGCTTTGAGCAAATCACCCAACAGGAACCACGCCTCTCGGCCGGCTGGACCTGCCTGGCCTGGTTGCAATTGCTCGACAACCAACCCCAGGCGGCCCTGCGCTCGGCAAAGCTGGCGGTGAAGCTCAACCCCCAGGATCCCCAGGCCCGCATCAACCTCAGCCTGGCGATGCTGGAAACCAACGCCAAGGGCGTGCGCGAACACATCGAGCTGGTGCAACGGCTGCGGGTGATGGCCCCGGAACTGGCCAGCGAACTGGATGGCGCCATCGACGACGGTCTGGCGCGCCGCCCCGATTGGCAGGCCCTGCAGAAGGTGAAGGCTTGGCTGCTGGCGTGAGCCACCCGCTGCCGCTGGAGCGGCGCATCCTGCTGCTCAGCAACGGCCACGGGGAAGACCTCAGCGGTGCCCTGATTGGGGTGCAGCTGCAGCAGCTCGGTTTCCAGGTGGAGGCCCTGCCCCTGGTGGGCCATGGCCGCGCCTACCAGCAGGCGGGCATCCCCACCCGGGGCCACACCCGGGAATACAGCACCGGTGGGCTGGGCTACACCAGCCTGCTGGGGCGCATCACCGAGGTGGTGCAGGGGCAAGTGCTCTACCTGCTCAGCCGCCTGGGGCTGCTGCTGCGCATTGCTCGCCGCTACGGGCTGGTGGTGGTGGTGGGGGATGTGATCCCGGTGCTTGCCGCCTGGCTGAGCCGGCGCCCCACGGCGGTGTACCTGGTGGCCTACTCCAGCCACTACGAAGGCAAGCTGCAGCTGCCCTGGCCCTGCGGAGCCCTGCTGCGCAGCCGGCGCCTGCGGGCCATCTACAGCCGCGATCAGCTCACCGCCACCGATCTCAGCCAACAGCTGGGTCGACCGGTGCACTTTCTGGGCAACCCCTTTTTCGATGGGGCCCTCAAAGCCTCCGAACCCCTGGCGGGGGCGCCGCAGCAACGGCTGGGGTTGCTGCCGGGCAGCCGGCTGCCGGAGGCGCTGCACAACCTGGAGCTGATGCTGCGGGTGTTGGAGCGGTTGCCCGAGGGGCTCAGGCCCGCCGCACGCCTGGGGCTGCATGCGGCCCTGGTGGGCAAGCTCACCCCCCAGGAGGTGGCGCCGCTGGCCAGCCGCCTGGGATGGCGACTGGAACTCGACAACCCCAGCCAATGCCGACTGGTGCGCGGCCCCCTCACCCTGCAACTGGAGTGGGGACGCTTCGCCGCGGTGATTCAGCAGTGCGATCTGCTGCTCTCGATGACGGGCACCGCCGCGGAGCAATGCGTGGGCCTGGGCAAACCGGTGCTGCAGCTGGAGGGGGAAGGGCCGCAGTTCACGGCCGGCTTCGCCGAAGCGCAGCGACGGCTGCTGGGGCCCGGGGTGCTGTGCGCCGCCACCCCCCATGCCCCCCCGGGCAGCGACGCCCAGCTGAACGGCACCGCCCTGCTGCTGGAGCAGCTCCTGCAGCGTTTGCAGCGGGATCCTGGCTGGCTCGACGAGCTGCGGCG
>CAWUND010000338.1:0-1620 GCA_963923815.1 uncultured bacterium | reverse complement strand
ACGATCTCAAAAAATGGGTCGTCTGAGATTCGAACTCAGGACCAATCGGTTAAAAGCCGAGTGCTCTACCGCTGAGCTAACGACCCGCCTACCGCCGGGCCCAGGGCCTGGCTCAGGTGGTGGCCCTTGCGGGCACCGATTGAACGTATCACCCGGGGGTGCCGGCCACCAACCGCCCGGTGGGGCGCCGGAGAATGGCCGCAGCAACACATCACCAACCCTCAGCGGCCGCCGCTATGCCCGATCACCCCTGGCCTGAGCCCAGCGTGCACCCCGACGCCTGGGTGGCCGAATCCGCCGTGCTGATCGGCGATGTGCGCCTCGCCGCCGGCGCCAGCCTCTGGCCCACCGCCGTGGCCCGCGGTGATGTTTGCCCCATCGTGATCGGCGAGGGCAGCAACGTGCAGGACGGCGCCGTGCTGCACGGCGACCCCGGCCAGCCGGTGACCATCGGCGCCGACGTGACCATCGGCCACCGGGCCGTGGTGCATGGCGCCACCCTGGAGGACGGCTGCCTGATCGGCATCGGTGCCGTGGTGCTCAACGGCGTCACCGTGGGCAGCGGCGCCCTGGTGGCGGCGGGGGCGGTGGTCACCAAGGATGTGCCGCCGCGGGCGCTGGTGATGGGGGCCCCGGCCCAGCCCAAGCGGGAACTCAGCGAGGCCCAGGCGGCGGAGCAGCGCCAGCACGCCCGCCGCTACCGCCAGCTGGCCATGGCCCACGCCGGCCGCTCCAGCGACACCGGTTTTGCTGCGAAATCGATCAACTGAACGGCCCCGCAGACGCCCGCGGGCGAATCATCCGTAAGATCCCCCCAATTCCTTGCTTTTCAAGCCATGGACGCGCGGCTCCTGCTTGTTGCCACCCCTGTGCTGCTGGCGGCCGGTTGGGCGGCGTTCAACATCGGCCGCGCCGCCGTGGGCCAGCTGCAGCTGATGCTCAAGCGCGCCAACGGCTGATCGCCCCAGGCGACCCCAAGGGCAGGCCCCCGCTGCGGCGGGGGCTTTGTTGTGGGAAGCGCCCCCCTAGCCTGACGCCATCGAGTAGCGCGAACGCAGGCGGCTGAGTGGCGGCAGAGCAAACGGCGGTGATGGTGATCGGCGCCGGCCTGGCGGGCACCGAAGCCGCCTGGCAGATCGCCAGCGCCGGGGTGCCCGTGCGGCTGCTGGAGATGCGCCCGGTGCGCCAGTCGCCGGCCCACCACAGCGGCGAGTTCGCCGAGCTGGTGTGCAGCAACAGCTTCGGGGCCCTCAGCAGCGACCGGGCCGCTGGCCTGCTGCAGGAGGAGCTGCGGCGCCTGGGGTCGCTGGTGATCCGCACCGCCGACCAACACGCCGTGCCCGCCGGCGGCGCCCTGGCCGTCGACCGCGGCCGCTACAGCGCCGCCCTCACCACCGCCCTGGAGCAGCACCCGCTGGTGACCGTGGAGCGCTGCGAAGCCACCGCCTTGCCGCCCCCCGAGCAGCTGTGCGTGCTGGCCACAGGGCCGCTCACCAGCGAACCCCTGGCCGACGACCTGCGCGCCTTCACCGGCCGGGCCGACTGCCACTTCTTCGATGCCGCCAGCCCGATCGTGGAGGGGGAGAGCATCGACCTCACGGTGGCCTTCCGCGCCTCCCG
>CAWUND010000337.1:0-1624 GCA_963923815.1 uncultured bacterium | reverse complement strand
GGCACCTTCCGCATCCAGGTGCCCTTCCGCGATGGCCAGCAGGTGTATGCCATCGAAGCGGTGGCGGCCGATGGGGAACAGCGCCGCAACATCCGACTGGAATTCCAACGCACCACACCGGAAGACAACAGCAATCCCCTCGACCAAGCTGTGGCGGAATGGTTCTGAACGGCCCATGGCCCACCCTTCGGCATCCACAGGCTCCCCAACCCTGAAAGCTGTGGTGGCCTTCACCCCCCTGGCCGGCGCCCTGGTGCTGCCTCTGGTGGTGCCCCTGCTGATGGTGCGTGTGGGGGTCGGCGCCGGCGTGCTGGCGGCGGTGCTGCTGAGCTGCCTCTGGTTTACGGCGATGCTGCGCACCTCTGAACTGCCCGAGCACGGCTGAGGGGCCGGGCCCGGGGGAACCCTGCCTGGGTGCGGCGTGTGCGTGAGCGGTGAACGGCGACCAACCAACGCGTCGCGCCTGGGCCGTGCTGCTCGCGGCTGCAGCCGTTGTGCAGGGCTGCAGCCAGGCCGGCCACCTGCAGGGCCACGGTCCGCCACCCTTGCCCCTGCCGCCGGGCATCACGGTGGCCTTCAACCACCGGGCTGAAGCCCACTACCGCAGCCCGATCAGCGGTGCCCAGCGTGCCGGTGACGATCTCGAGGCCCTGCTGCTGCAAACCATCCGGGGGGCACGGCAGGAGCTGTTGGTGGCGGTGCAGGAGCTGTCGCTGCCCCAGGTGGCCCAGGCGCTGGTGGAGCAACACCGGCGCGGCCTGCGGGTGCAGGTGGTGCTGGAGAACAGCTACAGCCAGCCCTGGAGCCAACAGCACGACGCCGACCTCAGCCCGCACCTGCGCCAGCGCCGGCGGCAGTTGATGGCCCTGGCGGACCGCAACCACGACGGCCAGCTCAGCAACAGCGAACGGGAGCAGGGGGATGCGGTGGCGATGCTGCTGCAGGGAGGCGTGCCAGTGCTGGATGACAGCGCCGATGGCAGCCGCGGCAGCGCCCTCATGCACAGCAAGTTTCTGGTGGCCGACCGTCGGGTGGTGGTCACCGGCTCCGCCAACTTCACCCCCAGCTGCATCCACGGCGATCCGGATGATCCCCGCACCCGCGGCAATGTGAACCACCTGCTGCGGCTGGAGAGCCCCGCCCTCGCCCAGCTATTCGCCGCGGAATTCCACACCCTGTGGGGCGATGGCCCCGGCGGCGCCAGCGACAGCCGCTTTGGCCTGGCCAAACGATCCGGCCCAGCCACCACCGTGCTTGTGGGTGGCACGCCGGTGACGGTGTTGTTTGCCCCCCATCGGCGCCAGGATCCCAACGGGGGCCTCCAGCTGATCGCCAACACCCTGGCCAGCGCAGAGCGGCGGGTGGACCTGGCCCTGTTTGTGTTCTCGGCCCAGCCCCTCACCGCCGTGATCGCCGAGCTACAGCAGCGGGGGGTGCAGCTGCGCCTGCTGGCGGATCCAGGCTTCGCCAGCCGCCCGTTTTCAGAGGTGCTCGATCTGATGGGGGTGGCACTGGCGGATCGCGATTGCAAGCTCGAGGCGGGCAATCAGCCGCTGCAGCAACCCAGCCAGGGGGTCGGCATCCCGCGGCTGCCGGGGGGCGACAAGCTTCACCACAAGTTCGC
>CAWUND010000336.1:0-1624 GCA_963923815.1 uncultured bacterium | reverse complement strand
TACACCGGCGTCAACCTGCCCTACGCCGCCCTGGCGGCGGAACTCACCACCAGCGTGAGTTTGCGCACCCGGCTCAACACCTCGCGCTTCACCGGATCGATCATCGCCGGCCTGATCGGCATCGTGCTGGGGGGCCTGCTGCTGCGCGACCACGACAACGCCGCCAACTATTGGCGCCTGGGGGTGTTCAGCGGCGTGATCATCACGGTGTGCACCCTGCTCTGCGCCTGGGGCATCGCCCCCATGGCCCGAGGCTGCCAGCAGCCCACCTCCCATCCCGGCACCACCCGGCGGCTGCTGAAGCGGGTGGGGCGCAACGGCCGCTTCCTGCGGGTGCTGGGCCTCTACCTGCTGCTCTGGTGTGCGCTGCAGATCATGCAAACCGCCGCCCTGATCTTCCTGCCGGTGGTGATGCACGTGCCGGAGGGCTGGAGCAACTGGATCCTGTTGCCCTTCCAGATCAGCACCCTGGTGGGGCTGCAGCTGTGGACCAGCGTGGCCCATGCCCAGGGGCGCATCCGGGCCCTGCATTGGGGGGCAGGCCTGTGGATGGCCAGTTGCGTGGCGGCCATGCTGCTCAGCCCCCTGGATGCGGCCATCGCCCCCCTGGGCAGCCTGGGCAACGGGCTGCGGCTGGCGGCCCTGCTGGCGGTGATTTTGGTGGTGGGGCTCGGGGCCTCCACCGCCTACCTGATCCCCTGGGCCCTGCTGCCGGATGCCATCGATGCCGATCCGGAAAAACCGGCCGGCCAATACAGCGCCTGGATGGTGTTCACCCAGAAGATCTGCATCAGCTTTGCCCTCTTTTTCTTTGGCAACCTGATGAGCCTGAGCGGCTACGTGGCCAGCCGCGGCATGCTGCAGCCGGAGAGCGCCCTGGTGGCGATCCGCCTCTGCATGGGCATCATTCCGGCAGTGCTGGTGGTGCTGGGGCTGGTGGTGATGCGCCGCTGGCCCGAGAAGGGATTGCACCTGCAGCAGCACCCCGCCACCCCCTAAGGCCCCGTTGACATCCCTTGTGAAACCCCTGCGCCGCGCCCCCGCCTGGTTACGCCCCCGCTGGCTGCAGCGCCTGGGGCAGAGCTGCCTGATCGGCGGCCAGGCGGTGGCGGCCCTGGCCAAGGGGCGCATCAGCCCCAACGACCTCATCGCCGAACTGATGGAGGCGGGCCCGGGCAGCTTCCTGATCGTGCTGATCACGGGCCTGGCGGCCGGCACCGTGTTCAACATTCAGGTGGCCGCCGAGCTCACCAAACAGGGGGCCGGCTCCACCGTGGGCGGCATCCTGGCGGTGGGCCTGGCCCGGGAGATCGCGCCGATCCTCACCGCCACCCTGGTGACGGGCAAGGTGGCCACCGCCTACGCGGCCCAGCTGGGCACCATGAAGGTGACCGAGCAAATCGACGCGATCACCATGCTGCGCACCGATCCGGTGGAGTACCTGGTGGTGCCGCGGGTGCTGGCGATGCTGATCATGACGCCGGTGCAATGCCTGCTGTTTTTCGCCGTGGCCGTGTGGTCGGGCCAGATCAGCAGCACGGTGCTGTATCAGATCCCGCCTGGGGTGTTCTGGAATTCGGTGCGCACCTGGATGGAGCCCTCCGACCTGCCGGCCATGCTCACC
>CAWUND010000335.1:0-1625 GCA_963923815.1 uncultured bacterium | reverse complement strand
CCGGCAAGCGCGCCAACAACGGCATGGCCGTGTCGCACTCCCACGTGCGCACCAAAAAGCTCCAACAGGTGAACCTGCAGGAGCGCCGCCTGTGGTGGGCCGAGGGCAACCGCTTCATCAAGCTGCGCGTCTCCACCCGCGCCCTCAAGACCATCCAGAAGAAGGGTCTGGGTGCCTATGCCAAGGAGCTGGGCATCAACCTGGCCAAGCTCTGACCTTGATCACACGCCGCCAGCTGCTGGAGGGAATCGCCGCCAGCCTGGCGGTTTGTTGTGTCGGCCCTCGGGCGGCACTGGCCCTGGGCGGGCCCGCGCCTCAGCTGGATGCACCGGCACCAAGCTTCAACCTGGATGGGGTGCCGGGCCCGCGCAGCCTCGGGGATTTCAGCGGCCGCTGGCTGGTGCTCTACTTCTACCCCCGTGATTTCACCGAGGGGTGCACGATCGAGGCCCGGGGCTTCCAGCGGGATCTCGACCAGTTCCACCGCGCCGGTGCCGAGGTGGTGGGGATTAGCGCCGATTCCGCCGATAGCCATGCCGAGTTTTGCGGCAGCGAGGCCTTGGCCTACCCCCTGCTCTCCGACCCCGGCGGTGCGGTGAGCCGCCTGTACGGCAGCTGGATGGCCCCCTACTCGCTCCGGCACAGCTTTCTGATCGACCCGGACGGCATCCTGCGGCAGTCGTGGGTGGGGGTGAGGCCTCTGGGCCACAGCCAGGAGGTGCTGGCCGCCCTCCGGACGCTTCAGCTCAAAAGCTGAACCAGCCCATGCTGGTGGCCAGGTGGAAGCCAAAGGTGCCCAGCAACGAGCCCAGCAGCGAACCGCCAAAGGCCAGCCACCCCAGGGGGGCACCCACCGCCTCGCTGGCGGTGGTGGGTTCCACCAGGCTCAGGCGCTGAGCGGGAGAGGACTGACTGTCCTGCTGACGACGGATAAGGGCTTCGAAATCAGGCATTCGATCTCCTGGGCTACGGATTGATAGGCCGACCAGCCGGCCATGCGCCGGGGATCGGATCGACCCCGGTCATCACAGGCCAGCGACACCGGCAGGCCCTGGGTTTCGGCTTTGTCAAAGGCACTCAGCAGCGGCACTTCAGCCGTGAGCACGTGCAGGCCAAACGACTGCAACGCCTGACGGGCATCGGTGATGGCGCGCTGTTGACGCAGGTCGACTTTGGCCATCAGCACCGCATGGGGCACACCCACCTTCTGCAGCAGCTGGGCCAGTTCCACGGTGAGCTCCACCGAGCGGGCCTTCGGTGCGGTGGGCAGCAACACCAAATCGGAGCCGACGGCCAGGTGGCGCAGCTCCTCTTCGTCGCTGCTGGCCTGGCCATCGGTGATCACCACATCGGCCTGGCGGGTGGCCTTGGCGGCCGCCTCAACGGGCACGATCGTGAAGGGCAGCTCACCCCGGATGCCATAGGCCAGGGCGGAGCGGTTGCGGTCGGCATCCACCACGCAAACGTTGCGTCCCTGCTCGGACCACACGCTGGCGAGGTGAATGCTCGTGCAGGTTTTGGCAACTCCGCCCTTCTGGCCGGAGACGGTGATGAACACCCACGGGCTGCAAGTGCCCGGAGGATAGGGTCAGACCACCGGTTGTGCAGTATGCGCTGACACGGCA
>CAWUND010000334.1:0-1629 GCA_963923815.1 uncultured bacterium | reverse complement strand
CGACCCCAAGCTGGCCAACCAGATCCTCAATCAGAAGCTGCAGGGTTGATCGCCCCGAGGGCGGCCCGCAACTGCGGCTCCAGGGCTTCGGGGCCGCCGCGGTTGTCGAGCACCCGATCGGCGAGCTCCCGTTTGCGCGCCAGCGGCCATTGGGCTGCCAAGCGGCCACGGGCATCCGCGGCGCTGAGCTGATCGCGCGCCATTAGCCGGCTCAATTGCTGCTCCTCGTCGCAATCCACCAGCCAAACCTCGCTGCACAGCCCCTCCAGGCCGGCTTCAAACAGCAGGGGCACCATCAGCACCACCACCGGTGCCCCGCTGAGCTGTTCGAGGGCATCCTCGAAGCGTTGGCGCACCAGGGGATGCACCAGCTGCTCCAGCCAGCGGCGCTCGGCCCCATCGCTGAACACGATCTGCCCGAGGGCGGCCCGGTCGACCCCCGTTCCGGCGCGCACGCGCTCGCCAAAGTGCTGCAGCACCGCCGCCGCCCCGGGGCTCCCCTCCGCCAGGGCCTCACGGGCGTACACATCCGCATCCAGCACGGGCAGGCCCCGTGCGGCCAACCAGCGCCCGGCGGTGCTTTTGCCGCTGGCGATGCCGCCGGTGAGCCCGATGCGGCGTTGCGGGCCTGGCCAGCGGGGGCCTCGGGCGCCTGACGGCTGGGCCATGGCGGTGCGGCCTGCGCTGCCGGCTCAACCTAGGGCGGGCCGATCCCCTCAACCGGCAGGATTCCCTCAGCATCCATCGCCCCGTGAGCATCACCTGGACCCCCATTGCCGGCGGCGTCACGGCCCCCCAGGGCTTTCAGGCGGCGGCCGTCACCGCTGGCCTCAAGGCCTCCGGCAAGCCGGATCTCTCGCTGCTCCTGGCCCCCGAGGGCGCCGTGTGCGCTGGCACCTTCACCACCTCGCTGGTGCGGGCCGCCTGTGTGGACCTTTGCGCCGAGCGGCTGGCCGCCAGCGGCGGCCGGGCCCGGGCGGTGCTCAGCAATTCCGGCCAGGCCAACGCCTGCACCGGCGACCGGGGCCTGATCGACAGCCAGCGGGCCACCCAGGCCCTGGCCGATCGCCTCGGGCTGGCGGAGGAGGAGGTGCTGATCTGCTCCACCGGCGTGATCGGGGTGCCGATCCCGATGGACACCCTGTTGGCGGGGCTGGATCCCCTGGTGGCCGCCCTGGGGCCGGATGGGGGCGCCGCGGCCGCCACGGCCATCCTCACCACCGATTTGATCGACAAGCAGATCGCCCTCGAGGCCCACCTGGGCGGCCGCACCGTGCGCATCGGCGGCATGGCCAAGGGGTCGGGAATGATCCACCCCAACATGGCCACCATGCTCGGCTACCTGAGCTGCGATGCCGGGGTGCCGGCGGAGGCCTGGCAGGCGATGGTGAGCCGCGCGGTGGATCGCTCCTTCAATGCGATCACGGTGGACGGCGACACCAGCACCAACGACACGTTCCTGGCCTTTGCCGCCGGGGAGCCCCTGGGCCCCGAGCACCACGCCGCACTGGAGGCCGGCCTGACGGCGGTGTCGCAGCACCTGGCCAAGGCCATCGCCCGTGATGGGGAAGGGGCCACGTGCCTGATCGAGGTGCAGGTGGAGGGGGCCGCCACGGAGGCCGGCGCCCG
>CAWUND010000333.1:0-1632 GCA_963923815.1 uncultured bacterium | reverse complement strand
ACGCGCTGCTGCCCACCATGGGCGGCCAGACCGCCCTCAACCTGGCGGTGGCCCTCGCCAAGGACGGCACCCTGGAGCGCTTCGGGGTGGAGCTGATCGGCGCCGACCTGCAGGCGATCGAGAAGGCGGAAGACCGCGATTTGTTCAAGCAGGCCATGGAGCGCATCGGCGTGGCCGTGTGCCCCTCCGGCATCGCCACCACGCTGGAGGAGGCGGAGGCGGTGGGCGACCAGATCGGCAGCTACCCGCGCATCATTCGCCCCGCCTTCACCCTGGGGGGATCGGGCGGCGGCATTGCCTACAACCCCGAGGAATTCCGCGCCTTCTGCAAGAGCGGCCTTGAGGCCAGCCCCGTCAGCCAGATCCTGATCGAGCAGTCGCTGCTGGGTTGGAAGGAGTTCGAGCTGGAGGTGATGCGCGACACCGCCGACAACGTGGTGATCGTGTGCTCGATCGAAAACCTCGACCCCATGGGGGTGCACACGGGCGACTCGATCACCGTGGCCCCCGCCCAAACCCTCACCGACCGCGAATACCAGCGCCTGCGCGACCAGGCGATCGCGATCATCCGTGAGATCGGGGTGGACACCGGCGGCAGCAACATCCAATTCGCGATCAACCCCGCCAACGGCGACGTGATCGTGATCGAGATGAACCCGCGCGTGTCGCGCTCCTCGGCCCTGGCCTCCAAGGCCACCGGCTTCCCGATCGCCAAGATCGCCGCCCGCCTGGCGGTGGGCTACACGCTCGACGAGATCCTCAACGACATCACCGGCAAGACGCCGGCCTGCTTCGAGCCCACGATCGACTACGTGGTGACCAAGATTCCGCGCTTCGCCTTCGAGAAGTTCCGCGGCAGCCCGGCGGTGCTCACCACGGCGATGAAGTCGGTGGGCGAGGCCATGGCCATCGGCCGCTGTTTTGAGGAGTCGTTTCAGAAGGCGCTGCGCTCCCTGGAAACGGGCCACTCCGGCTGGGGCTGCGACCGCCCCGACGCCGACCCCGAGCGCGCCGAGCTGGAGCGCCAGCTGCGCACCCCCTCCCCCGATCGCATTTTTGCGGTGCGCACGGCGATGGTGGCCGGCTACAGCGACGCCGACATCCACCGCATCTCGGCGATCGATCCCTGGTTTTTGGCCAAGCTGCGCCGCATCCTCGATGCCGAAACGCGCCTGCTGCGCGGCCGCACCCTGGCGCATCTGCAGGCCGAGGCGCTGCTGGAGCTCAAGCAACTGGGCTTCTCCGACCGCCAGATCGCCTGGGCCACCGGCAGCCATGAGCTGCAGGTGCGCGACCACCGCCAGGCCCTGGGGGTGAACGCGGTGTTCAAAACCGTGGACACCTGCGCCGCTGAGTTTGCCTCCAGCACCCCGTACCACTACGCCACCTACGAGCGGCCCCTGGAGCGCCTGCGCGACGACGGCACGCTCGAGCTGATCCCGCCCGAGAGCGAGGTGCAGCCTGAAAACCGCCGCAAGGTGATGATCCTGGGGGGCGGCCCCAACCGCATCGGCCAGGGCATCGAATTCGACTACTGCTGCGTGCACGCCTCCTTTGCGCTGCAGGCCGAGGGGCTGGCCACGGTGATGGTGAACAGCAACCCGGAAACGGTGTCCACCGATTACGACACCA
>CAWUND010000332.1:0-1638 GCA_963923815.1 uncultured bacterium | reverse complement strand
CCGCCGTGGCGGCAACGCAACGGCCAATCAAACGGGGCATGGCGGCAGGGGCATCAACACTGCCCCCAGGTATAGGCATGGGTGGGGGCTTGGGATCGGCCGAATCAGCCCCTTGAAGCTGTGTTGCGGCTGGGATGACGGCCCGCCCCCGCCTCGGCAGGCTGGTTTCCCAAGGGGCGCCACCATGCGGCTGTATCGCCTGATCGATGGTTGCTGTGAGCCCCATCGTCAGTTGGATGCGCTCTACGCCAGCCTCGATGAGGCCATCGCCGATGCGGTGGAGTGGCTGGAGCACGGCTGGGGGGAGACGGGCCTCGATGCGCTGTTTGGCCTGATCGGCGTGGAGGTGTGCGCCGCCAATGGCGATTGGCGCACCTGCCGGTTGCCGATGCCGCTGCTCACGCCGCTGCTCTGCCCCCTGCCGCTGGCCTTCAGCTGAGCTCCAGCCACCAGCCGCTGCCGGGGCCCTCCACCATCCAGCGGCGGCCCCAGTTGCGCTCGGAGTAGGGCAGGGCACGGCCGCTGCCGGCGGCGGTGCTGCGGTAGCCGCCCGCCACCAGGTCGGCGTCGCCGTTGGGGTCGTGCATCAGCAGGGTGCCGGCGGCCGGATCCACGCCGATCACCAGGCTCCAGTGGCCGCCGCCGCTGGGGGCCTGCACCGGGCCGTGGTGCAGCCAGCCCACGGGGCAGGGGATGCCGCGCTGCAGTTGGGCGATCAGCTGCTCGATGCGGCCGTCCTGGCGCAGGCGGGCGCTGATGCCCAGCCCCGCCAGGGCGGCCACCTGGGCGTTGGCGTCGGTGCTGTCGCCGTGGCGTTGCACCAGGGCCAGGTAGCGGTCATCGGCCTGGCCGGGGCCCGCCAGGCAGCCGGGCCGCAGGAAGGCAGCGGCCATGGCGCAGCTGGAGGAGAAGCACATGCGCGGCCCCTGGGGGGTGGCGCTGTCGTTTTGGCTGAAGTAGGGCACCGCCAGGGTGAGTGCGGCGGAAGGGGTGGTCATCGCTGCTGCGCAGGGAACCCCCAAGGGTTCCGGGCCGGAACCCTTCAGCGTTGTTGCAGCCGATGGCATGGATTCCAAACGACTGGTGGTGTGGATCTCCGCGGGGATCCTGGTGTTTCAGGGCGGGGCGCTGGCGGTCGACCTGCTCAATTGCATGGCGGTCACCTGGATGGTGGTGCAGCGGCGCGGGCCCTTGATGCCGGAGCAGTCGTTTTGCGTGCGGCCCCAGGGGCGCATCGATGCGGCGGTGGCCCAGGGGCTGAGCGTGCTGGCGGGGTTGGCGCTGGGCAGCTCAGCGGCGGGCCAGGGCCGCGAGCGGCTATGAACCGCTGGCGGCGGCGATGGTGGTGAGCTCTCCGCCCTGCTCATCCCAGAGGATGTAGTCGAAGCAGCTGGGGATGTCGCGCATCCGCAGGCGCGTGACCCCCTTGAGCAGGTGGGCGTTGCGGCGCTGGCAGGCCTGCAGGCGGTAGTTGGGGATCGCCTCGCAGAGGTGGTGGATGGCGTGGCAGCCGATGTCGGCCGAAAACCAATTCAGCACCGCCGGCAGCTCCAGATCGCTGGTGCCCTCCATGGCGCCATCCATGGCGTTCCAGTTGTGGTTGGAGTGGGCGTAGGAGCCGGGGAAGTTGTGCTGCAC
>CAWUND010000331.1:0-1639 GCA_963923815.1 uncultured bacterium | reverse complement strand
CCAGTCAGCAAGGCAAGGCCACAATGATCAAGCTCCGCCTGAAGCGGTTCGGCAAGAAGCGGGAAGCGAGCTTCCGCCTGGTGGCCTGCAACAGCACCTCCCGCCGCGACGGCCGTCCCCTCGAGGAGCTGGGCTTCTACAACCCCCGCACCAAGGAGACCCGGCTGAACACCGAGGCCATCCGTGCCCGCCTGGCCCAGGGTGCCCAACCCACCGACACCGTGCTGACCCTGCTGGAGCGCGGCGGCCTGGTGGAGAAGAGCGTGCGCGCCTCCGTGGTGGTGGGCCAGAAGAAGCAAACCGCCCTGCGCGAAGCCGCCGCCAAGCAGGCCGCCAAGGAAGCAGCTGAGGCCAAGGCCGCTGAAGCCAAAGCCGCCGCCGAAGCCAAGGCCGCTGAGGAAGCTGCCGCTGCTGAAGCCGCCGAAGCCCCCGCTGACGACGCCGCCACCGAAGCCTGAGGCCCTGCCCCATGCCCGGGGCTGACACCCTCAGCACCTTCCAGATCGACCTGCCGGACCAGGACGCTGCCCTGGCCCTGGCGGGCGAAGCGGAATCCACCCTGCATCGCCTCGAAGCCCTCACCGGCGCTTCGCTGGTGTTGCGGGGTTTGTGTTTGCAGCTGCGGGGAAGGCCCACGCAGCTGGAGCGGGCCGCCGGCCTGGTGGAGTTGCTGCGCCCCCTCTGGGAAGAGGGGCAGGCCGTGACCCAGGTGGATGTGCAAACCGCCCTCACCGCCCTCGACACCGGCCGCGGCGACGAACACCAGCAACTGGGGAAGCAGGTGCTGGCCCGCAGCCAGAGCGGCAAGTTGCTGCGGCCGCGCACCCTCAAACAGAAGGCCTACGTGGAGGCCATCGAGCGCCACGACCTCACCTTGGCCCTCGGCCCCGCGGGCACTGGCAAAACCTTCCTGGCGGCGGTGCAGGCGGTGCGCGCCCTCCAAGAGCGGCGCGTGGAGCGGCTGATCCTCACGCGCCCGGCCGTGGAGGCCGGCGAGCGGCTGGGCTTCCTGCCCGGCGACCTGCAGCAGAAGGTGGACCCCTTCCTGCGGCCCCTCTACGACGCGCTGCACACCCTGCTGGGGCAGGAACGCACCGCCGCTCTGATCGAAAAGAACGTGATCGAGGTGGCCCCCTTGGCCTACATGCGCGGCCGCACCCTGGCCGATGCCTTCGTGATCCTCGATGAGGCGCAGAACACCACCCCCGCCCAGATGCGCATGGTGCTCACCCGCCTCGGAGAGGGTTCGCGCATGGTGGTCACCGGGGATCCCACCCAGATCGACCTGCCCCCCAACCAGCTGAGCGGCCTGATCGAAGCGGCCCAGGTGCTGCAGGGGGTGGAGGGGGTGGCCATCTGCCAGCTCACCGCCGCCGATGTGGTGCGCCACCCGCTGGTGCAGCGGTTGGTGAACGCCTACGCCAACCGCGACGCCGCGCGCCAGGCCAACGGGTCGCGATAGGGGGATCCGCACCGCGGGCCATCGGCGCCGTGCCCCGCAACCGCAAAACCGCTGGCAGGATGTGGACAGTCTTCCCCCCTGAGCCATGCCGGCCAGCAGCAATTTCCAGGAGGCCATCCGCGAGGCGCAATACGGCGCCCTGGTGGGCCCCAATGTGGTGAACAAAGCCCTGCCCTA
>CAWUND010000330.1:0-1641 GCA_963923815.1 uncultured bacterium | reverse complement strand
CAGGACTGCATCCAGATCGACACCAGCCAGATCCTGTTCATCTGTGGTGGCGCCTTCGTGGGGCTGGAGGACGTGGTGCAACGGCGCCTGGGGCGCAATGCCATCGGCTTCATCCCGGAAGGCGGCCGCGGCCGCAGCCGCCACGGCAAAGACCAACAGGCCGCCCACGTGCTGCGCAACCTCGAGCCGGACGACCTGGTGAAGTACGGCCTCATCCCCGAATTCATCGGCCGTCTGCCGGTGAGCGCCGTGCTGGAGCCGCTGGACACCCACGCCCTGGAGGCGATCCTCACCGAGCCGCGGGATGCCCTGGTGAAGCAGTTCCAGACCCTGCTGAGCATGGACGACGTGCGCCTCGACTTCGAGCCCGGCGCCGTGGAAGCCATCGCCGCCGAGGCGCACCGCCGCAAAACCGGCGCCCGGGCCCTGCGGGGGATCGTGGAGGAGCTGATGCTCGATTTGATGTACGACCTGCCCTCCGACAAGAGCACCAAGGCCTTCACCATCACACGGGAGCTGGTGGAGGAACGCACCAAGGCGAAGGTGGTGGCCCTGCCCGGCAGCGACACCCCCCAGCAGGAATCCGCCTGATCCCAGCGGGCCACCATGGCCGTCGCCGATCACCTGCAGGTGCCACGCCAGCACGGCCTGTTCCATCACCACGGCATCGACCTGGGGGACGGCACGGTGGCCCACTACCTCGAGGGCCGCGAGATCCTGCGCAGCCCCCTGGAGGCGTTCAGCCGCGGCCAGCCCGTGAGCCTGGTGCCCTACGACCCCCAGGCCTGCTCAGCGGCCGGCGTCACCCTGCGGCGGGCCATGGGCCGGCTGGGGGAGCAGAACTACAACCTGCTGTTCAACAACTGCGAGCACTTCGCCCATTGGTGCAAAACCGGCCGGCACCGCAGCGCCCAGGTGGAGGGGCTGTTGCAATCGGCGGTGCTCGCGGGCGCTCGGCTGCTGCTGCGCCAGGGGGTGCGGATCGATCCCGATCTGGTGCGCCGCAGCCTGGGGCGACTGGAGCGCCTGCGGCAAACGCTGCTGGAGCAACTGGAGACAGCCCTGACCCACGTTGAAGCCCGCTGGGGCGAGCAGCAGCTGGGGGCGGTGAGGCTGGCGGCCCAGAAGCTGGCCGATCAATTGAGCGAAGTGGAGGAACTCGAGGCCAGGCTGGAGCGACTGCTGGACCCCGGCAGCGGCCCCTAATCTCCAGCCATGCCGGCCGCCTACCAACCGCTCCACCACAAGTACCGCCCACAGCGCTTCGACCAGCTGGTGGGGCAGGAGGCGATCGCGGCCACCCTGGGCAATGCGCTGCGCTCGGAGCGCATCGCCCCCGCCTATCTGTTCAGCGGGCCGCGGGGCACCGGCAAAACCTCCAGCGCCCGCATCCTGGCCCGCTCGCTCAATTGCATCGGCAGCGACGGCCCCACCCCCGAACCCTGCGGCGTCTGCGAGCTCTGCACCTCCATCGCCGCCGGCAATGCCCTGGATGTGATCGAGATCGACGCCGCGTCGAACACGGGCGTCGACAACATCCGCGAACTGATCGAGCGCTCCCGCTTCGCGCCGGTGCAGGCCCGCTGGAAGGTCTACGTGGTGGACGAGTGCCACATGCTCTCCACGGCGGCCTTCAACGCC
>CAWUND010000329.1:0-1647 GCA_963923815.1 uncultured bacterium | reverse complement strand
TGGTGGACACCAACCGCCGCCAGGTGACCCGCGATGGCGAGCGCATCGGCCTCACTTACACCGAATTCAGCCTGCTGGAGCTGCTGTTCCGCGAGCCCGGCCGGGTGGTGCCCCGGGCCGAGATCCTCGAGCAGCTGTGGGGCTATCCCCCCCGCCGCGCCGCCGACCTGCGGGTGGTGGATGTGTATGTGGCTCGGCTGCGGGGCAAGCTCGAGCCCGACCCCCGCAACCCGGAGCTGATCCTCACGGTGCGCGGCACCGGCTACGCCTCCCAGCGGGTGGGCGACACGGGCGCCCTGGCCGCGGCGGGCTGATCCTGCAGGATGGCCGGGAGCTGAGCTGAACCGGGCCCTTGTCTGAGCTGCGCGAGACCCGCCTCGAGAAAGGCAAGGCCCTGGCGGCGTTGGGCCAGGGGCCCTATGGGGTGCGCTTTGAGCCCAGCCACCGCACCGCCGAGCTGCAGGCGGCCCATGCCGACCTGCCCAATGGCGAGGAGCGGGATGTGGCGGTGGCGGTGGCCGGCCGCGTGATGACCCGCCGGGTGATGGGCAAGCTCGCCTTCTTCACCCTGGCCGATGAAACCGGCCCGATCCAGCTCTATCTGGAGAAGGCCACCCTGGCGGCCTCCATGCCGGACGACCCGGACGCCTTTGCCCACATCACCACCCTGGTGGACGCCGGTGACTGGATCGGCGTGCAGGGCACCCTGCGCCGCACCGACCGCGGCGAACTGTCGGTGAAGGTGCAGCACTGGCAGATGCTCAGCAAGAGCCTGCAGCCCCTGCCCGACAAATGGCACGGCCTGGCGGATGTGGAGAAGCGCTACCGCCAGCGCTACCTGGATCTGATCGTGTCGCCGGCCACCCGCGAAACCTTCCGCCGCCGGGCCCTGGCGGTGAGCGCCATGCGCCGCTGGCTCGATGGGCGCGGCTTTTTGGAGATCGAAACGCCGGTGCTGCAGAGCGTGCCCGGCGGAGCCGACGCCCGCCCCTTCGAAACCCACCACAACGCCCTGGATCTGCCGCTCACCCTGCGCATCGCCACCGAGCTGCACCTCAAGCGGCTGGTGGTGGGCGGCTTCGAGCGGGTGTACGAGCTGGGCCGCATCTTCCGCAACGAGGGCATCAGCACCCGCCACAACCCGGAGTTCACCTCGATTGAGGTGTACCAGGCCTACGCCGACTACGGCGACATGATGGACCTCACCGAGCAGCTGATCGCCCACGTGTGCCAGCAGGTGTGCGGCGGCACCCGCATCAGCTACCAGGGCACCGAGATCGACCTCACGCCCCCCTGGCGGCGGGCCACCATGCACGACCTGGTGCGCGAGGCCACCGGCCTCGATTTCACCGCCTTCTCCAGCCGCGCCGAAGCCGCAGCGGCCATGGAGGCCCAGGGGCTGGAGGTGCCGGCCCTGGCGGATTCCGTGGGGCGGCTGCTGGTGGAGGCCTTTGAGCAGCGGGTGGAGGCGGAGCTGATCCAGCCCACCTTCGTGATCGATTACCCGGTGGAAAACTCCCCCCTGGCCCGGGCCCACCGCAGCAAGCCCGGCCTGGTGGAGCGCTTTGAGCTGTTCATCGTGGGGCGCGAAACCGCCAACGCCTTCAGCGAGCTGATCGATCCGGTGGATCAGCGCCAGCGCCTCGA
>CAWUND010000328.1:0-1665 GCA_963923815.1 uncultured bacterium | reverse complement strand
GATGTGGTGCGGGTGTACCTGCCCCCCGATGCCAACAGCCTGCTGGCGGTGGCCGAACAGGCGCTGGTGGAGCCCAACGTGTGCAACCTGATCGTGAGCGACAAGCAGGCCCACCTGCAGTACCTCACGCTCGAAGAGGCCCGCGCCCATCTGGCCAAGGGCATCGGCCTGTGGAGCTGGGCCAGCAACGACGGCGCGCCCCATGGCGATGGCGCCCTGGGCGATCCCGATGTGGTGCTGGCCTGCGCCGGCGACATCCCCACCAAGGAAACCCTGGCGGCGGTGCAAATCCTGCGGCGCCACATCCCGCAGCTGCGGATCCGCGTGCTCAACGTGGTGAAGCTGTTTGCCCTCACCCAGCCCAGCGAACACCCCCATGGCCTCAGCGACCGCGACTTCGACGGCCTGTTCACCACCGACCGGCCCGTGATCTTCAACTTCCACGGCTACCCCTGGCTGATCCACCGCCTCACGTATCGGCGCACAAACCACGCCAACTTCCACGTGCGCGGCTACAAGGAACGGGGGAACATCAACACGCCCCTGGAGCTGGCGATGAACAACCAGATCGACCGCTTCAACCTGGTGATCGATGTGATCGACCGGGTTCCAGGGTTAAGGTCGCGCGCCGCCCATGTGAAGGAGCAGATGAAGGAGGCGATCCTCGCCAACCGCTCCTACGCCCATGAGCACGGCATGGATGCCCCCGAACTCACCCACTGGCGCTGGCAGGCCGAGCCATGAAGGACCACCACACGCCCCGCCCCCTGCAGCTGCCCACCCCGGGCTGCTACGCCGACCCCGACCGCAGCGGCCTCAACGCCGATGACGTGTTCGACGGCATGGCCGAGCACCTCTTCTACACGCTCGGCAAACTCGCCCCCACCGCCAGCCGCCACGACCTCTACCTGGCCCTGAGCCATGCGGTGCGCGATCGGCTGATGACCCGCTACCTGGCGGGCATCGAAGCGATCAACGCCACCCCCACCCGCGTGGTGGCCTACCTCTCGGCGGAATTTCTGATCGGCCCGCAGCTGGGCAACAACCTGCTGATGCTGGGCATCCAGGAGGCCGCCACCGAGGCCCTGCGGCGCTTCGGCATCGACAGCCTCGAGGAGATCCTCGAGGTGGAGGAGGAGCCGGGCCTGGGCAACGGCGGCCTGGGGCGCCTGGCGGCCTGCTTCATGGAATCGCTGGCCAGCCTGCAGATCCCCGCCACGGGCTATGGCATCCGCTACGAGTTCGGCATCTTCGACCAGCTGATCCGCGACGGGTGGCAGGTGGAGATCACCGACAAGTGGCTCAAGGGCGGCTGGCCCTGGGAGATCCCCCACCCCGACCAGGCCTGCTTCGTGGGCTTCGGCGGCCGCACCGAGAGCTACCGCGATGAGCGGGGCCACTACCGCGTGCGCTGGATCCCCGAGGAGCACGCCATCGGTGTGCCCCACGACGTGCCGGTGCTCGGCTACCGGGTGAACACCTGCGACCGGCTGCGCCTGTGGCGGGCCGACGCCAGCGAGAGCTTCGACTTCTACGCCTTCAACATCGGCGACTACTACGGCGCCGTGGAGGAGAAGGTGGGCAGCGAAACCCTCTCCAAGGTGCTGTATCCCAACGACGGCACCGATGAGGGGCGCCGGCTGCGGCTCAAGCAGCAGCACTTCT
>CAWUND010000327.1:0-1674 GCA_963923815.1 uncultured bacterium | reverse complement strand
CGCCGACAACATCGAGCTCGACAAAAACCACGCCCACAACATTGAGGTGGTGGTGGATCGCCTGGTGGCCCGGGAGGGGGTGCAGGAGCGCCTCACCGATTCGCTGCGCACGGCGCTCAAGCGCGGCGAGGGGCTGGCCCTGGTGGAGGTGGTGCCCAAGGCCGATGAGCCGCTCCCCGAAGGCATGGAGCGCGAGCGGCTCTATTCGGAAAATTTCGCCTGCCCGGTGCACGGGGCGGTGATGGAGGAGTTGTCGCCGCGTCTGTTCTCCTTCAACAGCCCCTATGGCGCCTGTCCCGATTGCCACGGCATCGGCCACCTGCGCCAATTCACCACGGAGCGGGTGATCCCGGATCCCTCGTTGCCGGTGTATGCGGCCGTAGCCCCCTGGGCCGAAAAGGACAACGCCTACTACTTCTCCCTCCTGTATTCGGTGGGGGAGGCGTTTGGCTTCGAGATCAAGACCCCCTGGAATGCCCTCACCCCAGACCAGCACGACGTGCTGTTGAACGGCTCCCGGGAGCCGATTCCCATTCAGGCCGACAGCCGCTACCGCAAGGCCCAGACCTACCTGCGCCCGTTTGAGGGGATCCTGCCGATCCTGGAGCGCCAGCTGCGCGATGCCAGCGGCGAATCGATGCGCCAGAAGCTGGAGAAGTATCTGGAGCTGGTGCCCTGCGCCAGCTGTCAGGGTCTGCGACTGAAGCCCGAAGCCCTGGCGGTGCGGGTGGGGCCCTACCGGATCCACGAGCTCACCAGCAGCAGCGTGGGGGAGAGCCTGCGGCGGATTGAAGAGCTGATGGGGGTGGGCGCCAGCGAAGGTTCCGAACCCTTGCTGAACCCCCGCCAAATTCAGATCGGTGATCTGGTGCTGCGGGAGATCCGCATGCGCCTCAAATTCCTGTTGGACGTGGGGCTCGACTACCTGAGCCTCGATCGCCCGGCCATGACCCTCTCCGGTGGCGAAGCCCAGCGGATTCGCCTTGCCACCCAGATCGGCGCTGGCCTCACCGGCGTGCTCTACGTGCTGGACGAGCCGAGCATCGGCCTGCACCAGCGCGACAACGACCGCCTGCTCAACACCCTCACCAAGCTGCGGGACCTGGGCAACACCCTGATCGTGGTGGAGCACGACGAGGACACCATCCGCGCCGCAGACCACATCGTGGACATCGGCCCCGGCGCTGGTGTGCACGGCGGCCACATCGTGTCGGAGGGGGGGCTTGAGGCCTTGCTCTCAGCGGAGGACTCGCTCACCGGTGCCTATCTGAGCGGTCGCCGGGCGATCCCCACGCCAGCGGAGCGCCGCAGCACTGGCTCCCGCAAGCTCACCCTGGTGGGCTGCGAACGCAACAACCTCTCCGGGTTCGACGTCGACTTTCCCCTGGGGCGCCTCGTGTGCGTCACCGGGGTGAGCGGCAGCGGCAAGAGCACCATGGTGAATGAGCTGTTGCACCCGGCCCTGGAGCACAAGCTCGGGCTGAAGGTGCCGTTCCCCACAGGGGTTCAGGAGCTGAAGGGGATCACGGCGATCGACAAGGTGATCGTGATCGACCAGAGCCCCATCGGCCGCACCCCCCGTTCCAACCCGGCCACCTACACCGGCGCCTTCGACCCCATCCGCCAGGTGTTCGCCGCCACGGTGGAGGCCAAGGCCCGGGGCTATCAGGTGGG
>CAWUND010000326.1:0-1698 GCA_963923815.1 uncultured bacterium | reverse complement strand
AGGTGGTGGGCACGATGTGATCCACCGTGGCCACGGTGCGCTCCGGATGGCGCACGCTCAGGCCCAGATCTTTGAGGCCAGCAAACGCCTGCGGACTGGTGACCTCATGGATCAGGTGCAACCCGATGAACAGCTGGGTGGAGCCCCCCGGCAGCTGGGCCACCTGATGCAGATCCCAGACCTTGTCGTAGAGGGTGCCGGAACTCACGGCCTTGCGCGCACGGGAATCGACGAGATTAGGGCTGCGGCCCAGCCCCCGCTCAAGCCAACCGCAACCGCAGCCGGTTGAGCGCTTCTCCGGCACTGAGGGTCTGGATCCAAGCGCGGCCGCGGCTGGCCCCGAAGCGCACCCCCTCGCTGCTGCAGCCATCGGGCCCGGCCACGGCGATGTGCACCAGGCCCACGGGCTTGGCCTCGGTGCCGCCGCCGGGGCCCGCCACACCGGTGATCGCCAGGGCCCAGTCGGCGCCGGTGACACGCCGGGCCCCCTCCGCCATGGCCTGGGCCACCGGATCACTCACGGCGCCGTGCTGCGCCAGCACGGGCTCCGGCACGCCGAGCAGCTGCTGCTTCACGGCGTTGGCGTAGGCGATCACACCGCCCAACCACACATCGGAGGCGCCGGGCACCGCCGCCAGGGCCGCCCCCAGGCCGCCACCGGTGCAGCTCTCCGCCACCGCCAGGGTCTGGCCGCGGGCGCGCAACTGGCCCAGCACCACCGTGGCCAGATCGTCGTCGTCGACCCCGAAGCAGGTGGTGCCGGTGCGGGCGCGGATGCTGGCCTCGAGGGGCGCCAGCAGGGCCGTGGCGGCGGCCTCCGAATCGGCCCGGGCGGTGAGCCGCAGCTTCACCTCACCGGCGCCGGCGTAGGGGGCCACGGTGGGGTTGCTCTGCTCCAAGAGATCGGCCAGTTGCTCCGCCAGGCTGGATTCACCCACCCCCCAGAAGCGCAGCATGCGGCTGGCGAACACCCCGTCTGCCAAACCCTGATCCCGCAGCCAGGGGGCCGCGGTGGCCCGCCACATGGCCCGCATCTCGCTGGGCACCCCCGGGAACGTGAGGATCGTGAAGCCGGGCCTGGGGCTCCA
The DNA here is from genome assembly GCA_963923815.1 of uncultured bacterium. GTDB lineage: Bacteria > Cyanobacteriota > Cyanobacteriia > PCC-6307 > Cyanobiaceae > Vulcanococcus. The sequence continues at coordinate 610 of CAWUND010000326.1, read as the reverse complement.
GATCATCCCCGGGGCCGTGCCGGTGGGGTTGGGCAACAGCGCTGCCCCCTCGGGCAACAGCGCCTGGCGGCGGTTGCTGGCGGCGATGGGACGGCCGCGGCCGCTGAGCTTGGCCTGGATGTCAGCCCACACCTCCGGGCGCTCTTGAAGCGGGGTGTCAAAGGCCGCCGCCAGGGCTTCGGTGGTGAGGTCGTCGGGGGTGGGGCCCAGGCCACCGGTGGTGATCAGCACGCGGCAACGTTGGGCGGCCGCCTGCACCTCAGCGATCAGCCGTTGGCGGTTGTCGCCCACCACCAGCTGCCGGTGATGGGGAATCCCCAGGCTGGCCAGCTGCTCCGCCAGCCAGCGGGCGTTGCCATTGGTGATGTTGCCGAGCAGCAGCTCGGTGCCCACACAGAGGATCTCAGCCGCCATCGCCGGCCTGGCCCTGCTGCAGCTCCTGCTCACGCTTGAGGCTGCGGCGGCAGGCGATCACCACACCGATCAGCACGGCGGTGGCCAGGGCTAGCCACAGAAAACGCATTTCGGCGTTCACCAGCACCAGGGCCAGGGCCGCCAGCCACTGGGTGAAGGCGTAGATCAACACCACCGTGCGCCGGTGGCTGAAGCC
>CAWUND010000325.1:0-1706 GCA_963923815.1 uncultured bacterium | reverse complement strand
TGGAGTCGGTGGTGGCGTGCAAATCCACGGTGGCGCGCAACTCCACAGAGCTTTCAAAGCTCTCGCAAGCGGTATGGGTCAATGTTGGAAGGTCTGGGCCTGGAAAGTCCTTCGTCGACAGGCCGGCAGACACCCGATAGCCACACATTCAGCCCGTTGAAACGGGCAACCCGCGCGAACGGGAGTGATGGCGAAGACGTGCGATGGATGGCAGCGCTGTGGATCTCAACCGAAGTTGTTGATCACCTGTCGCTGTTCATTCCGGTTGAAACCAGGCTGAAACCCGGTTGAAACACGTCGAAAGAACTGCCTTGCCCTACACAAAGGGTGAAACATGAATTTACCACTCGGTGGATTGGCCGGCCTCTAAGCCGCCGGGGCGCGGGCGTAATCGTCCGCCAGCCGTTCGATGTCGTCTTCGCTGAGCAGCGCACCCCGCTGCACCTCCACGATCAGCAGATCGCTGCCGCCGGCGCTGGCCCGATGCACCGCACCGCAGGGCACCAGCAGGGTGGTGCCGGGGGCCGCCGGCTGCCGTTCGCCGTTGCATTCCAGTTCGCCGTCGCCGGACACCACCACCCAGTGCTCCAGCCGGTGGCGGTGGCGCTGCAGGCTGATGCGCTGGCCGGCGTGGATGCACAGCCGCTTCACCTGATAGCCCTCACCGCTACCCAGGCTTTCAAACCAGCCCCAGGGGCGCTCGACGCGGTTGGCCATGGCCCGAGGCTAGGGAGCCTGCTCCGGTGTGACCAGCAGCACCTCGCGGCGGGCGCGGGTGAGGCCCGTGTACAGCAGACGCGGATCGCCATGGCGGCTGGGGGGCACCAGCAGCAGCACCCGTTGGTATTGGCTGCCCTGGGCCTTGTGCACCGTGAGGGCGAGCGCCGGCTCCGCCTCCCCCAGCCGGGCGGGATGCAGCAGGCGGCCGCCGGCCATCAGCACCCGCCGTTCGCCATCGCGGTGGATCAGCAGCCCGATGTCGCCATTGGCCAATCCCTGCTCGGGCCGGTTTTGGCGGTTGAGCACCGGGGTGCCCAGGGGCCAGCGGGCCAGGGGCGCCTGCAGCAACGGCCCCAGCAGCGCCCGGTGCAGGGCCTCCACCCCCCAGGGGCCCTGGCGCACCGGGCTCAGGGCGATCAGCTGCTCCAATTCCTGCAGCAGCGCATCGGGCTCACTGGCGGGGTCGTCCGCCAGTTGGGCCAGCCGTTGCTGGTGCAGCCGCAGCGGCTGCAGCACCGCCGCCGGCAGCCGCTGGGCTGGGGCCTCCAGCCAGCGCAGGTTGGCCTGGGGCGGCAGGGCCTCCAGGGCCGGCCGCAGCGGCGTCAGGGGGTCGCCCCCGCGCTGCTGCCGCAGCTGGGCCGCCAGTTGGGCGATGGCCCCGTCGTTGCGGTAGGCGGTGCGCAGCTCCACGGCGGCGCCCCCCAGCTGCTGCAGCCGTGCGGGGTGGCACAGCTCCTCGAGCACCGCCCCCGGCCCCACGGGGGGCAGCTGGCCCGCATCCCCCACCAGCACCAGCGTGGCCTGGGGCGGCAGGGCCGCCAGCAGGGCGGCCATGAGGGGGAGGTCGACCATCGAGGTTTCATCCACCACCAGCAGATCCAGCTCCAGGGGCAGCCGCGGGCCGCGGCGGAAGCGCCCCTCCCCTTGGGCCTCCAGCAGCCGGTGCAGGGTGCCGCAGGGAATCGCCGCCAGGCGCGGCTGCAGCG
>CAWUND010000324.1:0-1711 GCA_963923815.1 uncultured bacterium | reverse complement strand
CAAGCCAGCGGTGGTCGCCAAAGCCACCGTGGCCGCCAAGCCCGTCGAGACAGCGAAACCCGCAGAAACAGCGAAACCCGTCGAAGCCGCCAAACCCGCGGAGGCCGCGAAACCGGTTGAAGCCGCCAAGCCGGTCGCCAAACCCGCCATCAAGCCCGTGGCCGTGGCCGCCAAACCCGGCAAGAGCTCCTCCCCCGACTGGCGCACCTACGGCCCCCTGCAGGTGGACTGGGCCAACTGGATGCCCATGGGCGGCAGCTTTGTGGCCCCCAGCCTCAACAGCGAAGGGCAACCCCTGTATCTGGCGATCAACTGCAACGCCAAGCGGCTCAATGCCACCGGCCAATCGGGCTCCTGGAAAACCTGGGATGCCCCCCAGAGCGACTTTGAGCAGCAGCTGATCAACGACCTCTGCAAGGCCAAGGGCAGCTGATCGCGGGCCAGGCCCTTAGGCCGCCAGCTTCAGGCTCCAGGGCTGCTGCAGAAAGCGGCGGCCCGCCGGTTTGAGCCAGAGGCGCTGGCTGCCGTCATCGCTTTCGCTGAGCAGGTCCTCCTGCACCAGCCGTCGCGCCAGCCAGCGCCAGCGGTCGCCCTCGTCGCCGCCAAGGTCGCCATCCGCCTGGGCCAGCTCCTCCCCGAGGCTGCGCACATCCAGGCCGCTGCGCTGCTCCAGCAGCGCCAGCACCGCCGCCGCCTGCTGCGACCAATCCACCAAGGCGGGGCGAGCCAGGCAGCGGTCGCAGCGGCCGCAGGGGGGCACCAGCTCCCCCACCGCCAGCAACAGGGCCTGCTCGCGGCAGCCAGACCCCTCCGCCACCGCCTCCATGCGCCGCAGCTGCTGCTGGGCCAGCTCCCCCCGCTGCTGCTCCTCCGGGTCATCACCGGCCTCCCGCACGCCGGCGCGGATCGCCCGGGCCAGGCTGGTGCGATCCCCCGGCCGAAACAACACCAGGCACTCCGCCGGCAGCCCATCGCGGCCGGCCCGCCCCGATTCCTGCAGGTAGCCCTCGGCGCTGGAGGGCAGATCCAGGTGGAGCACCAGGCCCACATCCGGGCGATCCACCCCCATGCCAAAGGCCACCGTGGCCACCAGCACCGGTGCGGGGTGCTCCTGGAAATGGGCCAGGGCCAGGGCCCGACTCTCCGGATCCATGCCGGCGTGATACGCGATCGCCTCCACCCCCGCCTCGCTGAGCCGCCGGGCCCAGGCCTCCACCGAACGGCGGGTGCGGGCATAGATCAGCACCGCGCCGCGGGCCTGCTCGAGGGCCGCCAGCACCTCCGGCAAGGGCTCCTCCGGCCGGCGGCGCATGGCGTAGGCGAGGTTGTCGCGGCGGGCGGAGCGCACCTGGATCAGGGGGCGCCGCAGCTCCAGCAGGCGGATCAGATCCGCCCGCACCCGCGGTGCGGCGGTGGCGCTCAGGGCCACCAGCGGCACCCCCGGGCACAGGCGCCGCAGCAGCCCCAGCCGGCGGTAATCGGGGCGGAAGTCGTGGCCCCAGGCGCTGATGCAATGGGCCTCATCGATGGCCACCCCCACCAGGCGGCCGTCGTCCTGCAGCTCCTCCAGCAGCTGGCGGGTGGCCTCCACCTGCAGGCGCTCCGGCGCCAGGTACAGCAGCCGCAAGCGGTTGCTGCGCACCCGGGCCATCAGATCCCGGCGGCGGGCCGGATCGAGGCCCCGGTGCAGGCAGGCGGCGGCAATGCCCCG
>CAWUND010000323.1:0-1713 GCA_963923815.1 uncultured bacterium | reverse complement strand
TCCGCTCCCGCGAACACATGGGGGTGCCGGCGGATCAGCTTGGCGCTGATGCCCGCGGCGATCTGCCCCAGGCTGAAGCGCTCCGATTCGCTGGCGATCTGGGCGTGCAGCACCACCTGCAGCAGCAGGTCGCCCAGCTCTTCGGCCAGGTGCGGATCGTCGCCGTGGCGGATGGCATCGGCCACCTCGTGGGCCTCCTCCAGCACGTAGGGCACCAGCGAGGCGTGGGTTTGCTCCAGGTCCCACGGGCAGCCGCCCTGGGGATCGCGCAGCTGCGCCACCACCGCCCGCAGTTGATCGAGGGCGGCCCCCGTGGAGGCCGGCGCCGCCGCTGCGTGGCCGGTGGCGGGCCGCTCGCTGATCCAGAGGCGGAAGCAGGCGGCCTGCATCAGTTGGGTGGGGGCCCCGAGCCCGGCCCCCAGCAGGCGGCGCTCCAGCAGCAGCGGATCGAGTGAAAACACCGCCGTGTTGCGGGAGGCCATCACGGTGCTCACCGTGGCCGCATCCATGCCCACGGCGCGGAAGCGGGCGGCGGCCAACTGCAGCCAGGGCTCCATGGCGCCGCCATCCGGTTCGCTGTAGCTGCTCAGCAGCAGCGCCCCCCCCGGGGCCACCTGGGCGGCCAGCTGGTCGAGCAGGGGCCGTTGCGCCGCCGGCTCGAGCACGTGCAGCACGTTGTGGCAGATCACGGCGTCAAAGCCGTTGGCCGCGAGTGGGCCCGCCTCGGGCAGGTGCTCCGGGCCCCAGCCCACCCGCGCGCTGGCGCCGAGGCCGCTGATCAGCCCGTCGCAGAGCTGGCGCATCTGGGCGCTGGGCTCCACCAGGGTGAACTGGGCCTGGGGCAGGGCCTGCAGCAGCCCGGGGAGTTCCAGGCCACTGCCCACCCCCACCACCAGGGCCCGCTGGGCCTGCGGCAGCCGCGCGGCCAGGGCGGCAGCACCGATCTCCTGGATGGCGTCGTAGCCCGGGATCATCAGGCGGATGCGGGCGTTGTACTCGCGGCCGTAATCGCCCTCGAAGTCGAGCGGGGTCATGGGGTGCGCTGGCCGGCGGGGCTCACCGGAGTTTGCCCCGCCCGCCGCGCCGCCGCCGCCGCAGGGCCCTGGGCAGCCGGGGCATTGGGTCGCCGTCCTGGAGCAGGTGCAGCCAGGCGCTGGCTTCGATCCCCACCAGCGCCGCCAGCAGCAGGGGCCGCTGCTGGCTCCACAGCGCCTGGGCGTGGCCGATCAGGGCCGCCGGCGGCGGAGCGCCGAGGGGTTGGGCCAGCCAGCTGAGGGCCAGCAGCAGCGCCGCCAGGTAGGCCAGCCGGCCGGCGCTGCCCAGCAGCGGCGTGTGCGAGAGCAGCGAGCGGTGGCTGAGCAGGCGCCGGTAGGGCGTCCACAGGATTCGCAGCGGCCCCCAGCGGCGCGTGGGGTTGGAGGGGGTGTCGAGATCCGGCGACAGCCACAGGCCCCCCAGCAGGAACCCCAGGCCCGCACTGAGGCTGCCGGCGGCCCCAAGCCAGGGCCACCACAGCAGGCCGAAGGGCAGGGCCAGCAGCCCGGTGGCGCGGTCGTGGGCGCGGCCACTGGCCACGGGCGGGGCTGCAGGTTGGCCCGAGTGTGCCGTGCCTGCAGGCCACTGGGCACAATGGGCGCACCGCCCGGTTAGCTCAGCGGTAGAGCGCCTGCCTTACAAGCAGGATGTCGCTGGTTCGAACCCGGCACCGGGCAT
>CAWUND010000322.1:0-1722 GCA_963923815.1 uncultured bacterium | reverse complement strand
CGAGGTGCTGGCCTGGGCGCGGCAGCTGGCCGAGGGCATCTGATGACGGGCCCCACACTGCTGGTGATCGCCAGCGGCAACGCCGGCAAGGTGCGCGAATTTGGGGCGCTGCTGGCGGATCTGGGGCTCCACACCCAGCCCCAACCCCCGGGCCTGGAGGTGGAGGAAACCGGCGACACCTTTGCCGCCAATGCCCGGCTCAAGGCCCAGGCGGTGGCCGCAGCCACCGGCCAGTGGGCCCTGGCGGACGATTCCGGCCTCTGCGTCGATGCCCTCGGTGGTGCCCCCGGCGTGCATTCAGCCCGCTATGCCAACGGCGACGCCGCCCGCATCGAGCGGCTGCTGCAGGAGCTCGCTGCGGCCGGCGCCCACAGCCCCAGCAGCCGCAGCGCTCGCTTCACGGCAGCCCTGGCCCTCGCCAACCCCGCTGGGGAGGTGGTGCTGCAGGTGGAGGGGCACTGCCCGGGCCAAATCCTGGAAGCCCCGCGGGGCGATGGCGGCTTCGGCTACGACCCGGTGTTCTTCGTGCCGGAGGCCGGCTTGAGCTTCGCCGAAATGCCCCACGGCCTCAAGGCACAGCTGGGCCACCGCGGCCGGGCCTTTGCCCTGCTCAAACCCCAGCTGCAGGCGTTGCTGCAGGGGGCGAGCAACGGTTAACCCAGCCCCAAATCCCCCACGGCGGAGCGCCATTCCGCCAGGGTCCAGTCCACGCCGCCGCTGAGCAGCATCGGGTCGCTGGCCACCAGGGCCTCGGCCTCGGCATAGCTGGCGCACTCCAGCAGCAGCAGGCCGCCGCCGCCGGGCTGGCCCTCTCCATCCACCAGGTAGCCGCTGCTGATCGGCACCCCCTGGCCCCGCAGCTGCTCCACCCAGGCGCGATGCGCCTGCAGGTGGGGCTTGAGCTCGGCGTAGGGGCGCAGGAAGCGCTCCGTTTTCACAAACCAGGGCATGGCGAGGCGCGCCTCAGGCCGGTGCCCAACTGCCATGCAGGCCGTGGGGCACCGCCAGCGGCAGCTCCAACACCGCCACCTCGGCCAGCGACGCGGCATCGAGGATCACCAGATCGCTGGCGCAGCGGGCCCCGTTCCACACCAGGCAGAGCACCCAGCCGTCGTCTTCAGCCGCAGCGCCAGGCCGGGGCACCATCAGCGGCTCGCTCACAAACCCCCGCGGTGCCGCACTCCACACCCGGCGCTCCCCGGAATGCAGATCGAGCTTCTTGATCGCCTGCAGGGGGTCGTTGCCGATCTCACGCTCCGCCACCGCCATCCAGGCAAACCGGGCCGGCAGGCCCTGCCGCTCGGGGTTCACCATGGCGAACTCACAGCAGCGCTCGCTGAGGCGGGTGGTGCCCACGGTGCCGCTGGCCAGATCGATGCGGCAGCGCTCCAGCAGGCCCTCCGGCAGGAGCTCGAAGTTCACGCTGCGGAAGTCTTCGTCGGGGCCGATCGAGGGGAAATCGCTGTAGTAGATGCTCTCCACCACCACGGCATCGCCCTCCTCCCAGGCGTTGAGGTGGTGGAACACAAAGCCGTCTGGGGCATCCACGATGCGGGGGGCCTGGCCGGCGAAGGCGCCGCCGGCGCGGGGGATCAGCCAAAACTTGGCCTGCCCCCCCGGCTGCGACTGCAAACACTGGGCCGCCCCCTTGCGCCCCATCACGTAGGGCAGGGGGTTGAAGGCGATGGCGTTCTGCAGGAACACCGCCCAGTTGGGGGTGAT
>CAWUND010000321.1:0-1723 GCA_963923815.1 uncultured bacterium | reverse complement strand
AGCCCCGACCAGCCCCTGGAGCTGGGGCCCCGCCCCAGCCGCAGCCTCGACAGCCGCTGGGGGCGGGCCAGCTATTCCGCCTGGGCCCACGCCCAGGCCCCCCTGGCCCCCCAAACCCGTGATGAGGGGCGCGACAACGACGCCCAAAGCCTCTCGGGCGATGAGCTGCCCTCTGGCGAGCTGTCCAGGGGTGAACCAACCCTGACCAAGGCGCGCAGCGCGGCCCAACCCACAGCCCCCTGGCCTGCCCTCGGCCCCCTGGCCCATTTCCCCCGCGGGGCCGGCCCAGGGGATGTGTTGCACCGCATCCTGGAGCGGCTCGATTACCCGGCCCTGGCCGCGGGCGACCCCGCCGCCCTGGCCGCCACCAGCGCCCTGCTGCCGGAGGAATTGAGCCGCGGCGGCCTGGAGAGCCGCTGGGCCGAGCCGCTGCTGGAGGGGCTGCTGCAGCTGGTGCGCACCCCCCTGGGGGGAGCGCTGGGGGCCTGCCGCCTGGGGGATCTGGCGCCGGGCAGCTGGCTCAATGAGCTCAACTTCGACCTCCCCCTAGCGGTGCCCCCCGGGCGGCTGGTGCGCAGCGGCGGCCTGGCGGCGGTGTTCTGCGACCACCCCGGCGGCCAGCCCGGGGATCGCTTCGGCGCCGCCTACGGCCAGCAGCTGCGGCAGCTGGAGGTGGCCAGCCGCGGCTTCCTCACGGGCTCCATCGACCTGATGTTCCGCTGGGGGGAGCGGTGGTGGGTGGCCGACTGGAAGAGCAACTGGCTGGGGAGCCGCGACGGCCAGGGGCAGGTGTTGGCCTGCGGCCCCAACGACTACCCCCAAGGGGCGATGGAGGCCCTGATGGTCAGCAACCACTACCCGCTGCAGGCGCACCTCTACCTGGTGGCCCTGCACCGCTACCTGCGCTGGCGCCTGCCGGGCTACGACCCCACGCAGCACCTGGGCGGATACGCCTATGTGTTTCTTAGGGGGGTGCCCGGCCCCCTGCCCGCCGGCAGCGATCCCCAGGCCGGTGTGCCCGGCGTGCTGGTGGAGCAACCGCCCCTGGCCCGGCTGCTGGCCCTCGACCGCCTGCTGCAGGAGGGGCAACCATGAACCCGCTGGCCGCCGCCCTGGCCGACAGCCTGCCGCGCCTGCTGCCCGGCGCCCCCAGCGGCGAGCCGCTGCTGTTGGCGGCGGTGAGCGCCCTCAGCGACGCCCTGGAGCGGGGCGAGCTGGCGCTCGACCTGGAGGCCGCAGCCCCCGAATGCGTGCCCGCTGAAGCCTGGCCGCAGCAGCTGCTGGAGGCCCTCGAGGCCAGCGGCTGGCTGGCGGCGGCCGCGGCACTGGAGCAGCGGCCCGAGGCCCCGATCGTGCACGACGGCCGCTGGCTGCGCTGGCGGCGCTGGCACCTGCAGCTGCAGCAGTGCCTCGATCAACTGCTGCAGCGGGCCCAGGGCCAGCCCCTGCCGGCCGTGACGCCCACCGCCCTCCAGGCCGCCCAGCAGCGGGCGCAACAGGCGGGGCTGGATCCCCAGCAGGCCCAAGCGGTGGCGGCGGTGCTGGAGCACCGGCTGGTGCTGCTGCTGGGGGGGCCGGGCACCGGCAAAACCTCCACGGTGGTGCAACTGCTGGCGGCGGCGCTGCGGCAGTGGCCCACCGGCCGCATCCAGCTGGCGGCCCCCACCGGCAAGGCGGCCACCCGCCTGGCCGAAGCGGTGGCCAGCGCCGCCACCGCCGGTGC
>CAWUND010000320.1:0-1731 GCA_963923815.1 uncultured bacterium | reverse complement strand
CAGATCATCCAGGGCACCGCCACGGTCATCACCACCGTGAAAGGAATGCCATAGCGCGCCACATCAAAGAAGCGGTAGCGCCCCGGGCCGTACACCATGGTGTTGGTGTGGTAGCCCACCGGGCTGAGGAAGCACTGGCTGGCACCAAACAACACCGCATACACAAAGGCCAGAGGGGGCTGTTGCAGTCCGTGGGCCAGTTCACCGGCCACTGGAATCAACAGCGCCACGGTGGCGGCATTGCTCATCACCTCCGTGAGCAAGGTGCTGAACAGGAACACCGCCAACAGGGCGCCGTAGATCGGCCAGCCGTGCAAGCCGTGCAGCAAAAACTTGGCCAGAACTTCGGCCACACCGGTTTTCTGCAGGGCCACGCTGAAGCAGTCGAGGGACCCCACCAACAGGATCACATCGAGGCGAATGGCGCGGAGGATTTCGCCCGCACGCAGACAGCCACTGAGCACCATCGCCACCAAACCCAGCAGCACAGCCGACACCAAGGGGATGACCTTGAAAGCCGGCAACCCGATCACCAGTGCCGCAATCAGCAAGGCAATGCGGCGGCGGTTCGGGGGAGGCAGGTCTTGCTCCAACCGCTCCAGCACCACGAGATCGTTGCTCTCTTGGAGGCCCCGGATCGCATCCTTGGGCCCTTGGAGCAGGAGCACATCGCCCTCGCGCAACTGGGCACGACCCAGGCGTTCGCGCAGCACCGCATTGCCGCGGCGTAGGGCCAGCACCGTGACGTTGTAACGCTGCCGGAAGCGCAGATCCCGGAGACAATCGCCCGCGAACGTCGAGCCGGAGGCCAGCAACACCTCCACCATCGACTGGTTGTTCTGTTGATCCGGCCGCACGGCCTGGTCGGTTGTCGGAGCCAACACAACGGTGTGCTCCTGCTGAAGGCGCAGCAAATCCTCACGGTTGCAACGCAACAGCAGACGATCACCGAGCATCAGGGTGCGGTCAGCCAGGGGGGGCAGGAAGCGTTCGCTGCCGCGGTGCAGCTCGAGCACATCGAGATCAAAGCGGCGTTGCAGCCGGCTCCCATGGAGCGATTGGCCGATGAGTTCGGAGCCCTCCGGAATCTTGACATCAGTGAGATAGCCACTGCTGGAGAGGTCGGCGAGCAGGTCGTCCTTATCGGTGCCCCGGTCTGGAAGCCGATCGGCCGTGATCACCAGGATCAGGCTGCCCAGCAGCCACACGCCAATGCCCAGTGGTGTGAAGCTGAACAGGCTCAACTCCCCAAACCCCGACTTGCGGCTGACCTCCGAGGCCAGCAGGTTCACCGAGCTTCCCAACAGGGTCATCGAGCCGCCGATGAACACCGAGAAGGAGAGCGGCAACAACACCCGCGACGGTGAAATGCCGCGCCGCCGGCACCAGCCCTCGACGACGGGCAACATGCTGGCCACCAAAGGGGCGTTGGGGATGAACGCCGAGACCGGGCTCAAGGCGGCGGCCATCAAGGTGATCATCCGGCGGGGGCTGCGCACCGCATCGGAACTGAGCAGCGCACGCACCCCATCAAGGGCCCCGGTGCGCATCAGGCCCGCCGAGATCCCAAACATGCCCATCAGGGTGATCACGGCCGGACTGCCAAAGCCCTCCACCCCCTCGCTGGGCTTGAGCACCCCGAAGGCGATCAGCAGACCAGCCGCCAGCAAGCCCGTGAGCTCCGGGGCGAGCCAGCCGGTGACAAACAGGAGGATGGCCAGCAGCAGCACC
>CAWUND010000319.1:0-1756 GCA_963923815.1 uncultured bacterium | reverse complement strand
GTCACCAGGCCGGAGAGCACCACCAGCGGGGCGGAGAGGCCATCCGCCGCCAGCGACCACTCCAGGCCGATGGCGGGCACCCAGGCGAAGCGCTCCACCAGCTGCAGGCCGGCCACGGAGCCATCGAAGTGCTGGCTGAACACAAACAGCATCAGCAGCAGGTCGACCAGCAGGGTGACCAGGGCGACGCTGCGGGGCAGCTTGGGGTCGGTGCCGTCGCCGGGCAGCAGCATCAGCAGCGGCGCCACCACGGCGGGCAGCAGCGTGATCAGGCTGAGCCAGGGGAAGGCGGGGCTGAGGCTGGACGCGGCCATGACGGGCAGGTTGGCGTCCATCGCGACTTCAGCTCAATGGGTCCCAGGACCCTGTCTCAACAGGTCGTCCATGAGACAAGGAATCTAGCAGTTGGGTATTTCTGCGTGGGTAGAAATACTCAGCCTCCAGCTCACGCCGTCGGCTCACGCCTCCAGCGGCTTCCAGCGGCTGCCGATCTGCTGCAGCTGCAGCACTTCGCCGCGGGAGGCCACCCCCTCCTTCTCCCAGGTGCTCACCATGGCGCGGCTCACGGCGCCGGCGTTGGCGCGGCTGCTGAGGGCCAGGATGCTGGGGCCCGCGCCGCTGATCACGGCCCCCCAGGCGCCGGCGGCGATGGCCGCCTGGCGCACGGCGCTGCCCCCCTGGATCAGGCCCCAGCGGTAGGGCTCGTGGATGCGGTCGTGCATGCCGTCGGCAATCAGGTCGCCGTTGCCGGTGCGCAACCCCTGCAGCAGCAGGGTGAGGGAGCCCAGGTTGGTAACGGCATCGGGGATGGAGATGGCCTTGGGCATCACCCGCCGCGCCTCACTGGTGGAGAGGCGGATCGCCGGGATCGCCACCACCGCCACCACCTCCGACGACCACTCGCAGCGCACCACGCGCCAGCGGTGGGAGGCGGCCTTGGCGGTCATGCACAGGCCCCCCAGCAGGGAGGGCACCACATTGTCGGGGTGGCCTTCGATGTCGATGGCCAGCTCCAGCAGCTTTTCGCGGCTGAGCGGTTCGCCGATCAGGGCGTTGGCCCCCATCAGGCCGGCCACGATGGCGGTGGCACTGCTGCCCAGGCCCCGGGCCGGCGGCACCGCCAGGCGCACGCGGGCCTCCACGGCGATCGGATCCTCACCGGCCTCCTTCCACACCCGTTGGGCGGCGCGGTACACGAGGTTGTCGGGGCCGCCGCGCAGGTGAGCCCCTTCCCGGCCTTCGATCACCAGCTCGAAGCGCTCGCCATCGCCCTCGATGCAGCGCATCTCGAAGCGGTTGTTCAGCTCGAGGGCGGCGCCCAGGCAATCGAAGCCGGGGCCCAGGTTGGCTGTCGTGGCGGGGACGTTCACCACAACCCCCTGGCCGATGCGGGGGCGGACCATGCGGTCTGTTCTGCTGGGGGTCAGTGTCCCATCCAGCCCAGCAGGGTGCGGGCGCGGCAGGCGGCGCTGAACAGCCCGGCCTCCGGATCGGTGAGGGCCATCACCGGCACCTGCTCCACCACGGCGCTGAGCCGGCCCTTGGCCAGCAGGGGCTCCAGGAAGGCGGCGCTCTGCAGCTGCGGCAGCTGTTTGGCGGCGGTGCCGCCCCCCACCCACAGGCCCCCCAGGCAGAGGCTGTGCAGGGCCAGGTCGCCGGCGGCGCTGCCGTAGGCCCCCAGCCACAGATCCCGGGCCCGCCGGGCCAGGGGATCGCCGGATTCCGCGGCGGCGGCCACGGCTGCGGGCAGGTCGGC
>CAWUND010000318.1:0-1763 GCA_963923815.1 uncultured bacterium | reverse complement strand
AGCAGTTCTGCTCCACCACCTATGGGGTGAACTTCCCGATCTACGCCAAGGTGGCCATCGGCTCCGCCCCCTTCGACACCCTCACCCAAAGCGCGCCGGCCGGCCCGGTGGCCTGGAACTTCGAGAAGTTCCTGATCGGCAAGGACGGCACCGTGGTGGGCCGCTTCAAGAGTGCGGTGGAGCCGGAATCAGCCGAACTGAAGGCGGCGATCGAAGCGGCCCTGGCGGCCTAAGCCTCAGCGGCGGCGGCGGTAGAGCAGGCGGCTGAGGCCCAGGCCCAGCCCCGCGGCCGCCAGGCCAGCCGCCAAGCTCCCCAGCACCAGCCCCCCAGCCCCCAGGGGCCGGCCGGCCTCCAGCAGCTTCACCACATCCAGCACCCAACTGCTGAAGGTGGTGAGGCTGCCGCAGAAGCCAATGCCCACCAGCAGCACCAGGCCGGTGCGGCGGGGGATCGGGCCCGCCAGAAAGCCCAGCACAAACGAGCCCACCACATTCACCAGCAGGTCGGCGCCGGCGCTGCCCCCAAGCCAGGGCCCCAGTTGCACGCCGGCTTGCCAGCGCAGCAGGGCGCCGGGCATGGCCCCCAGGGCCACCAGCAGCAGCTCCCGCAGTTCAAAGCGCAGCTTGTGGGCACCAAGGGCCATCGCCGTCAGGCCCCCAACCGTTGGCCCAGCATCAAGGCACCCACGCCAAGCGCCACGGACGCCAACACCAGGGCCAAGGTTTGGCGGCGCTGGTGGCTCAACCAGGCCTGCAGCAGCTCCACCATCACGGTGGAAAAAGTGCTGAAGCTGCCCAAGAAGCCCGTGCAGATCAACAGGCTGAGGCGCTGATCGCCGCTGCAGCTGCGGAGCAGGGCCGTGATCAGCCCCAGCAGGAAACAGGCCCCCACATTCACCGCGAGGGTGGCCCAGTGCTTGCGGGGCACCATGGGCTGGAAGTGGTTCACCAGGCGAAAGCGCAGCCAGGCCCCTGGCACGGCGCCGATCGCCACCATCAACCCATCAGCCACGGAGCTGGCGGCCACTCAAGCCGCCACCCAGCCGCGACGGGTCTCGGCCGCCGCCGGCAACTTGGCCTCCACCTGCAGCCAACGCTCGCCGGCGGGGCTGTGCCAACTGCGCAGCACCCGGAGGGGTTGATCGGGGGGCAGCTGGGCCAGTGCCGGGGCCCGGCGCTCGGGGGCGGCCTTCAGGCTGTGGGGCCCGGTGGAGAGCCAGGGCTCACCGGCGCTGCGGCGCCGCAACTCCAGGGGCCGGCGGTCGGCTCCACCGGCGGGCAGGGCCACGGGGCCGATCAAGGCAAACCCCAACAGGGCCGCCCAGCGCCAGCCGGGCTGCGGCAGAGCGGCGCCGGCCATCAGATGTCGAGCTGCGCCAGGTCGAGTTCAGCGCTGTGGGTTTCGATGAACTCACGGCGGGGGGCCACCTTGTCGCCCATCAGGATCGTGAAGATGCGATCGGCCTCGGCGGCATCTTCGATTTCCACCCGCTTCATCATGCGGGTGGTGGGATCCATGGTGGTTTCCCAGAGCTGCTTGGGCATCATTTCGCCCAAACCCTTGAAGCGCTGGATCGTGTAATTGGCCTTCTCGCCGAAGCCTTCGATCGTGCCCTTGAGGTCGGCCTCGTTGTAGCAATAGGTGTGGTTCTTGCCGCGCTCCACCTTGTACAGCGGCGGGCAAGCGATGTAGATGTAGCCGCCCTCCACCAGCGCCTTCTGGTAGCGGTAGAAGAAGGTGAGCAGCAGCGTGCGGATGTGGG
>CAWUND010000317.1:0-1769 GCA_963923815.1 uncultured bacterium | reverse complement strand
TGGAGGCGTTGGAGGTGATGCGGTTCACGGCATCCATGCGCTTGAGGCCGTCGGCCGCCATGGCCGCCAGGGCATCCATCTGGCCGGCGTTGAGGAACTCACCACGGGCGTCGGCCTGGGCCACAACGCGGGTAAAGGCGTCGAACATGAAGAACTGTGTGGTCGTCCTCAGAAATCTAGGGGTCGCCTGGGGGGCGGCGCGAGCTGCCTACGGTGGTTTGAGGCGATCGGGGATGGGATGCAGGAGCTGGTGCAGGCCTATTACGGCCAGGAGCTGCAGAGCAGCGCCGACCTCAAAACCAGCGCCTGCTGCGACGCCGATGCGGTGCCCGCTTGGCTGAAGCCGCTGCTGGGCCGCCTGCACCCGGAGGTCACCGAGCGCTACTACGGCTGCGGCCTGGTGTGCCCGCCGCTGTTGGAGGGCTGCCGGGTGCTGGATCTGGGCTGCGGCAGCGGCCGCGATGTGTACCTGCTGGCCCAGCTGGTGGGGGCCAGTGGTGCGGTGGTGGGGGTCGACATGACCCCCGAGCAGCTGGCGGTGGCGCGGCGGCAGCAGCCCTTCCATGCCGAGCAATTCGGCTTCAACAACGTGCGCTTTCTGGAGGGGCAGATCGAGCGCCTGGAGGCCCTGGAGCTGGAGCCCGCCAGCTTCGATGTGATCGTGAGCAACTGCGTGCTCAACCTCTCCACCGACAAGCCCGCCGTGCTGCGGGGCGTGCAGCGGCTGCTCAAGCCCGGCGGCGAGTTTTATTTCTCCGATGTGTACGCCGACCGGCGCCTGCCGGAGCCGGTGCGCCGCCATCCGGTGCTCTATGGCGAGTGCCTGGGCGGTGCCCTCTATTGGAATGATTTCCTGCGGCTGGCCCGCGCCGCTGGCTTTGCCGATCCGCGGCTGGTGAGCGATCGGCCCCTGGAGATCACGGCGCCGGAGCTGGCGGCCCTGGTGGGGGAGGCCCGCTTCTATTCCGCCACCTACCGGCTGTTCCAGATCCCGGATCTCGAGGATGCCTGCGAAGACCACGGCCAGGCGGTGATCTACCGCGGCGGCATCGCTGAGGCCCCCCAGCGGCTCGACTTCGACAAGCACCACAGCATCGAGGTGGGCCGGGTGTTTCCGGTGTGCGGCAACACCTACCGGATGCTGCAGGAGAGCCGCTTCGCGCCCCACTTCAGCTTCATCGGTGATTTCGAGCGCCACTACGGCCTGTTTGAAGGCTGTGGCAGCACCATTCCGTTTGATCGCAGCGCCGCTGCAGCAGACGCGGCCGGCGCGGGTGGTTGCTGCTAGCCGAAGAAGCCTTGGCTGCTGAGCCACAGGCCCAGGGCCAGCATCGGCACAAACACGGCACCGGCAATCTGCAGCTTGATGGTGAGGCCGGAGGGCTTGGAGGGGGCGGCCATCAGCGGTGCTCCACCAGGTCGGCGGCGGAATAACGCACCTTGGCCAGGGAGGCGTACTTGTCGTCGGCGCTGCGGTAGCCGCAGGCGCACACCACACAGCTTTGGTAGTCGCTGCCCTCCAGCTGCAGGATGCGGTCGTAATCCGGCGGGCTGAAGCCCTCGATGGCGCAGGTGTCCACCCCCAGCAGGGCGGCGCTGGTGAGCAGGTTGCCCAGGGCGATGTACACCTGATTGGCGGCCCAGTCGCCAATCACCTGGCTGCGGGGGCCGTCGATCAGATCCACCTGGATCATCTTGCGGTAGCCCTCCAGCAGGCTGGGGTCGAGGCCCCGCTCGCCGGCGGTGGCGGCGATCAGGCGATCGGCATC
>CAWUND010000316.1:0-1776 GCA_963923815.1 uncultured bacterium | reverse complement strand
CAGATCTCCCTGGCCCTGGATGTGGCCAGCACCGAATTCTTCAAGGACGGCCGCTACGCCTTCGCCGGCGGCAGCTACAGCAGCGCCGAGATGGTGGATCAGCTGGCCCAGCTGGTGAACCGCTTCCCGATCATCTCGATCGAAGACGGCGTCGCCGAAGACGATTGGGACGGCTGGGCCCTGCTCACCGAAAAGCTGGGCAAGACCGTGCAGCTGGTGGGTGACGACCTGTTCGTGACCAACAGCGCCCGCCTGCAGCGCGGCATCGACCTGGGCGTGGCCAACTCGATCCTGATCAAGGTGAACCAGATCGGTTCGCTCACCGAAACCCTGCAGGCGATCGACCTGGCGGGCCGCGCCGGCTACACCAGCGTGATCAGCCACCGCTCCGGCGAAACCGAAGACACCACCATCGCCGACCTGTCGGTGGCCACCCGCGCCGGCCAGATCAAAACCGGCTCCCTGAGCCGCAGCGAGCGCGTGGCCAAGTACAACCAGCTGCTGCGCATCGAAGACGAGCTGGGCAGCCAGGCGGTGTACGCCGGCGCCGAAGACCGGGGCCCCCGCGGCAAGGCCTGATCAGCGGGCGAGCCCTCAGGCCCCGGCGCCCGGCAGCTTGTCGATGCGCCCGTCGCGCTTGAGGCGGGCCTGAAGCTTCAACCAACTCAGACCCACCGGCAGCCCCAGCACCAGCGGCACCGCCGTGAGGGCGGGGCGGACGCTGGAGGCCAGCAGGGCCGCCGCCACCGCCAGGGCCCCCAGCAACACCGCCTGGCCGGCGCTCTGCTGGCTCAACGCCAGCCGCCGCAGCAGACGGTCGGTTTCACCGGCACGGATCTGCACCTGCAAATCCCCCTGCTCGATGCGGGCCAGGCTCTCCTCGAGGCGTTGGGGCAGCCCCAGGGCACGGCTTCCCACCTCCACCGCCTGGCGGCTCAGCTGGTTGAGCAGGTCGTTGGGGCTGTTGCCACTGGCACTCATCAGCGGAAGCAGGTAGGGGCGGGCAATCGCCACGAGGCTAAAGCTGGGATCGAGGCTGCGGCCGACCCCCTCAAAGGTGGAGAGGGCCCGCATCACGAAGATCAGCTCCGGCGGCAGGCGGAAGGGTTGGCCGTAGACGAGGTCGTAGAGGTCGCCGGAGAGCTTCTCGAGCACGTTGGCCGAGAAGGGGGGCGTGAGCGCCTCGGTGAGCATCACCCGCACCAGGCGCCGCACGGGGCCCGGGTCGATGTCGGTGGCGATCACGCCGGCGGCCTGCAGCTCCCGCACCAGGCCCGCGGCATCGCGGGCGGCGGCGGCGGTCACCATGCGCCCCAGGCGGCTGCGCAACCGCTGCGACAGGCTGCCCACCATGCCGAAGTCGTAGTAGATGAGCGCCCCATCGCGGGCCACCGCCAGGTTTCCCGGGTGGGGATCGGCGTGGAAAAAGCCAAAGCGCACCAGCTGCTGCAGGTAGCTGGCGGCGCCCTTTTCGGCCACGGCGGCGGGGTCGATGCCCGCCTCGAGGATGGCCTGGCGGTCGGTGATCTTGATGCCGGGCACGTAATCGAGGCACAGCACCCGGCGGGTGGTGAGCTCCCACACCACCGCCGGGATGCGAATGCCGGGGTCGTCGAGGAATTGCTGGCGGAAGCGGGCGGCGTGTTCGGCCTCGAGGCGGAAATCCAACTCCCGCAGCAGCACCCGCCGGCATTCCTGGGCGATCGACACCCAATCGCGGCCCGCCCCCCAGCGGGGATGGCGCTGCAGCACCACCGCCACCTGCTGCATCACCTC
>CAWUND010000315.1:0-1781 GCA_963923815.1 uncultured bacterium | reverse complement strand
TGCTGCTCACGGCCTGTGTGCCGGCCCAGCGCCGCGCCAGCTGGGCGATCTATCCCCTGCAGCGGGCGCAGCCCCACGACGGCCTGGCGGTGGTGAGCCAGCCCGATGGCTATGGCCTGCACCTCTGGCTCGACACCGACACCACCCAGGAGGGGGTGTGCCGGCCCCGCTGGCTGGCGGATCCGGCCCGGCTGTTCAACGGCAATGGCACGGCCCCGTTCAGCTCAGGCCTGGCCACGCGCGAGGAGTTTTTCCAGGCAGTCGCCCGCAAGGACGTGCGCCGAGCCCTGCGCCGCGAACTTCAGGCCCTCTGCGCCGCCCGGGCGCCAAAGGCCCAGTGGCAGTGGAGCGAGCCGCCCCGCACCCCAGCCCAGATCAAGGTGCAAACCTTTCCCCTGGTGGAGGAGCAAGACCTGCTGCCCCCCGCCTCCGAGGTGCGCCAGCGGGAGGAGGAGCTGCTCAGGGGCAGCCCGGCGCCTTAGGCCAGAGCTGCCACACCGCCGCCTCGGCCCGGCGCCAATAGCGGCTGAAGCGGCCCAGATCCACGGGGCCTGCCAGCTCCACAAACGGCTCCGGCTCCAGCACCTGCAGGGGGAGCTGCCGCTCCAGCTGCCGGCAGATGGCGCTGAAGCGCGGATCGGTGGCCGCACTGGTCACGATGCCATCGGCCCCATGGGCCCCGGCGAAGGCCAGCACCTGCTCGGCCACATCCCCCTGCCGCAGCGTCACCGGCAGCTCCAGCAGGCATTCGTAGAGAAAGCCGATGCGTTTGAGGCTGAGGGCGGCAGCTGGGGAGTCGCCCTCCAGCAGCGCCGTGTCGAACACGAACACCGCCGGACGGCCCGGATGGGCCTCCAGGGCCGGGTTGCGGGGGCCGAGGGCCTCGCCGTGGATCCAGAGGATGGGGCGCTTCATCGCTGGAACAGGCGGCTCTCCAAGGCCTCGTAGCTGGCCTCAAACGGACAGCCCCGATCCCTTAGCTCGCAGCTGGTGCAGTAGCGCCCGCCGCTGTAGCGCTCCAGGTTGCTGCGGTTGAAAAAGTAGGGCTTGTGGCTGAAGCTGCTGGCCACCCACTGCCAGCTGAGGTTGTTGCTGGCCGGGTCGCCATCCAGCAGGTGCTGCAGAAACCAGCGGGCCCCCACCTGCCAGCGCAGCCGCCGCCAGTGCACCAGGTAGCTGGCCAGCCACATGCGGGCGTGGTTGTGCAGCCAGCCGCTGCTGCGCAGCTCGGCGATGAAGCCATCCATGCAGGCCAGGCCCGTGCTGCCGGTGGCGATGTCGGGTGGCAGCTCCGTGGCGTAGCTGCTGGGGGCATGGCCGGTTTTGAGCGGTTCCTGGTTGTGCCAGATGCCATCGCCCAGCTGGCGCCAGAGCCGCTGCCAGTAGTCGCGCCAGCCCAGTTCGTTGATCAGCTTTTCGCTGGCCTGGCGCTGCTGGGTGCGCCGAAACACGGCATCGCGCACCTCCGCCAGCGTCAGCACCCCGTGGCGGATGTAGGGCGACAGGCGGGTGACGGGGCCATCCAGGAAATTGCGGCCTTTGCCGTAGCGCTCTGGCTGGATCCGATCCAGCAGCTGCTCGGCCCGCCGCCGGCCCCCGGCGATCGGGCTGAGGGAGCCAGCGGCCTTGGGGAACAGGCGCCGCAGCTCGGTTTCCAGGGCCCGGCGATCGGCGAACTGGCGCGGCAGGTCGCCGGGCCGCTCGCCCCAGGCGAGGGGCACGCCGCTGCAGGGGGAGGGGGCCACAGGGTGGATCAATCCAGCAGCCGATCCTGCCGCCCG
>CAWUND010000314.1:0-1781 GCA_963923815.1 uncultured bacterium | reverse complement strand
GCCATGCCCCATTGGTTCCTGGTGCTGACGCTGGCCCTGTTTCACCTGGTGGGCCCGGTGCCCGCCGAGCTGGGGGTGCACAACGGCGCGCTGGCCCCCTGCCCTTCCCCGGCCCATTGCGCCCGGGTCGACTGGCCGGTGGCCGATCCCGAGGCGGCCCTAGCGGCCCTGGTGCCGGTGGTGGAGTCAACCGCGCGCACCACGATCGAGGAGCAGGGGGATGGCTACCTGCACGCCACCTCCACCAGTGCGCTGTTTGGCTTTGTCGACGATCTGGAGCTCTACGCCGACGCGGCCCACGGCATGCTGCAGGCGCGCTCGGTGTCGCGCCTCGGCGATTCCGACCTGGGGGTGAACAGCCAACGGTTGAAGGCCTTGGAGCAACAGCTCAAGGGTTGAGCCGTTCCTCCCCCCAGCCCTGATCGGCCCGCCAGCGGCGGCGCTGGTGCGGGTGGCCCGTGAGCTCCAGCAGCTCCACCTGCTGCACTTCGATGCGCACCAGCTCGAACGCATCGGGCAGGGGCGTGCCATCGGCCAGTTCCGCCGGGAAGGGGGCAGCCGCCTCGAAGGGCCCACCGGGTTGGGGCCAGCCCCACAACGCCCGCGCCCCGGGGTTGAGCTGTTGCCAGTGCTGCTGGCGGGCGGCGAGGGCGGCTTCGGGGCTCAGCTGCAGCCGCTCGCCCCGCAGCCGGAATTGGCAGCGGGCCTTGGGCAGCAGCCAGCACAGTTCCACCCGTGGCTCCCGCTGCAGCTCAGCCGCCTTGGCACTGCGGCCATCGGTGAGTAGATCCAGGGTTGCCGCGGCGGCCCAGCCGCGGAACACCAAGGTGCGCACCCGCGGGCTGCCGTCGGCGGCCACGCTGGCCAGTTGCAGCCAGCGCGCCTGGGGGGCGCGCCCCTCCCGCTGCCGGGCTCCGCGCAGCAGCGGCCTCCAGGGGGGCAGATCCGCGCTCATGCCGAGGCGTCGCAGCGGTAGGCCTCCCAGTCGCCGCGCCGCTGGGCGAAGTCGGGGTGTTGGGGATCGAGGGCCTGCCACCACCAGCGCCCGTCGCTGTAGCTGGGGGTGCCGGCGTTGTTGGTGCGGGGCAACTGCAGGCTCACACCGCGCCAGCGCAGCACGATGAAGGCGCCGGGCACGGTGCCGCCGGTGGCGTTGGGAATGCCTGGGGCATCCACGGCGCCAGCGTGCACCTCCGCCAGCAGAGGATCGCCCTCACACCGGTAGTTCTGGGGGGCTGGATCCGATGCGGCCAGCACCCATGCGGGTTGGAGCAGGCCCCACAGGGGCAGCAGCAGGGCCAGCGCCAGGGCGAGCAGCGGGGTCACGGCGGTGGATCGGGCATCGCCAGGATGGCGCAATGGCCCTCACCCTCGTGTACGACGGCGGCTGCCCCTTCTGCCGCCACTTCGCCCTGCGCAGCGAGCTGGTGGGTGGGCTGCCGGATCTGGAGATCCGCGATGGCCGCTCAGACCACACCTTGCGCCACCAGCTGCAGGCCCGCGGCCTGGAGCTGGCCCGCGGCGCGGTGCTGCTGGAGGGCAACCAGGCCTGGCATGGGGCGGAGGCGATCGCCGAGCTGTGCGGCCGGCTCAACCCGAGCGACCCGCTCATGGCGTTGCTGCGCCAGCTGTTTGCCGCGCCGCCCCGCGCCCGGCGCCTCTATCCGCTGCTGCTCTGGGCCCGCCGCACGGCCCTGCAGTGGAAAGGCCTGCCGGAGAACCCCGATCAGGCAACAGCAGCAGCAGCGCGATCGAAGTAGGTGCCGATCTCGCTCATCAGA
>CAWUND010000313.1:0-1783 GCA_963923815.1 uncultured bacterium | reverse complement strand
GAGTAGGGCAGCACGCTGCTTTGGGGCTCGCCACCATCCAGCACGGTGCGGCTCAGGTCGCGCAATTCCTCCATGGCACGGGCGCCGGCGCCGCTGGCGGATTGATAGGTGCTCACCACCACCCGGCGCAGGGGACGACGGGCCGCCAGGGGGGCCAGCGCCAGGGTCATCAAGATCGTGGTGCAGTTGGGGTTGGCGATCACCCCGTTGTGGGTGAAGGCATCCTGCGGATTCACCTCCGGCACCACCAGGGGCACGTCCGCATCCAGGCGGAAGGCGCTGGAGTTGTCGATCACCACCGCCCCGGCGGCCGCGGCGACGGGGGCCCACTGCTTCGACACCGAGCCACCAGCCGAGGCCAGCACCACATCCACCCCGGCAAAGGCCTCGGCGCTCACCGGCTCAACCGTGAGGGTTTGGCCGTTCCACTGCAGGGATTGGCCGGCGGAGCGGGGGGACGCCAGCAGGGTGAGCCGGCCCACGGGGAACTGGCGCTCCGCCAACAGGGCCAACAGCTCCTGGCCCACGGCACCGGTGGCCCCCAGAACGGCCACATGCAACGGACGCTGGGGCAGGGCGCGGCTGAAATCAGACAGGGTCAATGGACGGGGCGGATGCAACGGCTGTGTTCGCTTGCTGGGCCATGGCTCGGGCGCCTTCGGCCTTGGCGACCTGCGGGAAGTCCGGCGGGATCGCGGTGGCATCAGCCAGCCGGATCGCGCTGCGGGGTTCTTCAGGTCACTTGTTCTTAAGGGCCACATTACGCGGCCATGCCCGCTGTGGCGACCCGAGCCGCTGGAGCGATGCAGCAGGAACGGGGATCCAGCCGATCCATAGGATTGGGGGCTGCCCTGCCGAATCGATGTCGAATCGGTTCGGCCCTTCGGTTTCCTTCAGACAGCCCCAGCTTCCATGAGCCCTGCCGCCAGCACCGCCAGCAAACCCGCCGCCAGCAAGGCTGCCGCCGGCAAGGCCGACCTCAACGTGAGCACCAGCCCGCGTCCCGGCAGCCGCCTGGCGGTGGAGATCGCCGTGCCCGCCGGCCGCACCCAAACCAGCCACGACCAGGCCCTCGACAAGCTCAGCCGCAGCATCAAGCTGCCGGGCTTCCGCAAGGGCAAGGTGCCCCGGGCGGTGCTGGTGCAGCAGCTCGGCCCCCTGCGCATCCGGGCCACGGCCCTGGAAGACCTGGTGGACAGCGTCTTCCGCGACGCCCTGCAGCAGGAAGAGATCGCCGCCATTGGCCAACCCAGCGTGGATGGCGGCTTCGAGTCGCTGCTGGAGCGCTTCGAGCCCGGCAAAGAGCTCAAGCTCACCCTCGAGCTCGATGTGCAGCCCACCCCCAGCCTCAAAACCACCAAGGGGCTCAAGGCGGAAGCCGAAACCGTGGCCTTCGACGCCGGCCGGGTGGATGAGCTGATCGAACAATCCCGCCGCCAGCTGGCCACCCTGGTGCCCGTGGAGAAGCGGGCTGCCGCCAGCGGTGATGTGGCCGTGATCAGCTTCCAGGGCACCTACGCCGACAACGGCGAGGCCATCAGCGGCGGCAGCGCCGACGCCATGGAGGTGGAACTGGAGGACGGCCGCATGATCCCCGGCTTCGTGGAGGGCATCCTCGGCATGAAGCCCGGCGACACCAAAACCGTGGCCTGCCAATTCCCCGAGGAGTACCCCCAGGAGGATGCCGCCGGCCGCAAGGCGAGTTTCGAGATCAGCCTCACGGAACTGAAGGCGCGCGAACTGCCCGCCCTCGACGACGCCTTCGCCCAGCAGGCCAGCGACA
>CAWUND010000312.1:0-1792 GCA_963923815.1 uncultured bacterium | reverse complement strand
TCGCGGAAGGCCCAGGGGTCGTGGGCCACGTGCTCGATGCCGCCGCGCAGCACGTGCACCTGGTAGCCGCTGCCGGGGTCGGTGGGTAGCTGGGCTTCGAAGATCCAGGGGTGGTGCGGGGTGGCCATGGGCTGGGCCGTGCCCCCCACCATCAGTTCAACCCGTTCGGCCTCGGGCATCCACACCCGCACCACCCAGTTGCCGTTGTCGAGGGGCTGGGGGCCCAGCACCGCGAAGGGATGGTCGTGCCGGCACTCCGCCAGGCGCTGGGCATCGTCCACCATCCAGTCGAGCTGAGCCAGCACAGGTTTGAGCGCAAAAGCGTGGCTGGGAGCTTACGCCGGTTTTCCGGTGGCTCCCGGCATCTGCCAGCAACGGCCTATCGAACCGGTGCCGGACCGGCCGGGTTCTCGGGGAAATCCACCCCGATGATCTGGTTGGAGCCGTCGAGGATCACGTAGAGGTTGTCGCTGAGGCGGTTGAAGTCCACATTCACCAGCACCAGGCGCATGTCGGGGGTGCTTTCGGCCTCCACGGCACGGCCCACCTTCACGAAGCTGCCGGTTTGCTGCTGCAGGCCCAGCCACTTGGCCTGCAGGGAGGCGGGGCTGATCTCCTTCTGGAAGCTGGAGCTCAGGAAGCTATGGGCACTGATGAAGTGGCCGGTGCTGATGGCCTGCACAAACTGCAGCGCCACCTTGCTGGTGGGGTCGTCGGCCCGGTCGACGTAGTAGCGCTCGATCTGGCCCTTGCCGTTGATCACGATGAACAGCACGCGGCTGCCGCGGGCCGTGCGGATCTCCGCCTCCACGGTGCTCGTGGCCATGCCGCTGCGCACGCTGAGCAGTTGGTAGCTGAGCACCTTCGGTTGGCTCCGCAGGGTGGCGGCCACCATCGACGGACTGCTCACCGCCTTCAGCTGATCAGAGAACTGGGCGTAGCGGGCGTTGGCATCGCCAGATTTGATCGCCTCGAGGATGCGCACGGCGGCGGCGCGGGCCTGCTCCACGCTGAGGGCCGGCGCTGGGGCGGTGGCTGCGGGCTGCGCCCGCAGGGGCGGGGGCGTCAGGCCGCTGCCGAGCAGGGTCGCGGCCAGCAGGGCGAGGGCGGCGGGACGCGGCAGGCGCGGCATCGGGGGCGGGGCAAAGCGGGCCTCAGTTTGCCCCAACCATCGGCTGGATGCTCAGCTCCGCCCCGGCCAGCTGCAGCACCACGCTGATGGTGCGGTGGGCGGGGCCGCTGCCCCCCTGGGGCAGTGAGCCATCGCCGGGGTTAACGGCGATCTGGGGCCAGGCCGCCAGGCCAATGGAGAGGCGCAGACGCTCCCCGGGCGCCAGGGTGAGCAGCAGCGGTTGCAGCGCCACCTGGCGCAGCTGGGGCTCCAGGCAACCCTCCCCCAGGAAGCGCGCCACGCCCGTGCTCAGCTGGCGCACGCCGCCCCCCAGCTCCAGCACCGACAGGGCCACGCACAGGTCGAAGCCCGGCTGATCCGCGGAGGCCTGGATCCGCAGCTGCGGTTGCCCCAGCAGCTCCATGGCGGTGGTGGCGGCGGCGGTGGTGAAGCAGGCCACATCGGTGCGTTGATCGAGGTCGCCCCGCTCCACGGGGCCGGCATCGAGGCCCAGGGGGCCGCCCCGGCCCGGCAGGGGGCGCCAGGGGTCGTGCACCACGACCACCGGCGGGCTGTCGCCGGCGGGGGGGCTCTCCAGCAGCCGGCCGTCGATGCCATCCACCGCCGCCAGCCCCTGGCTGGCGAGGGCCCAGCGCTGGCCGGAGCTCTGCCTGGGGTTGC
>CAWUND010000311.1:0-1796 GCA_963923815.1 uncultured bacterium | reverse complement strand
CGGAGGAGAGCTCCACCGCCACCCGCGCATCCCCCAGCTGCAGCCAGCTGTGGTCATCGTCGCTGCCCTCACGGCTCTGGCGGCTGAGCGATCGCCCCAACAACGCCACCGCCAGCCGTTGGCCTTCATCGCCGGCGGTGTCCGCCAGGCCCGCCCGTTGCTCCAGCCAGTGGCCCAGCTCCTCGAGCACCACGGCCCGTTGCAAGCCCGGTTGGGCGGCTAGCTGCTGGTTCACCAGGATCAGATCGTGGCTGGCCACGAAGGCGCCATTGATGCCCTCGGCCTCAATGCGGGCCTGGTGCAGCTGCGGCTCCAGCTCCCCCTTCAGGAACAGCTGCAGCACCGGCTCCACCTCCAGCGCCGCCGCTGTGCCGTAGGCCTGCACCAGCGCAGCCTGCAGCCGCCCCACCTGCAGGGCCCGCTGCAGATCAGCCCGGGCCTGCGCCAACAGCTCCGGTGCCGCCGGGCCGATGCTCACGGCGGTGTTGGTGGCGGGTGGCGCGCTAGCGGCGATGGCGTCGCCCGGCGCTGGGGCAAGTTGGGCTTCGGTGTGGGTAAGGGCCGCCAGCTCCTGCAGCAGGGGCTCCAGTGCTTGCTGGTCGGCGGGGCTGCCCCCCACCAGCAGCGTGAGCGGGGCGCCGGCCTGCAGGCCTTTGCTCCATTGGCTCAGCTGCTCGCGGCAGCCGTTGAGCTCGGCCTGTTGCAGGCGATCACTGCCCAGCTCCAGGCAGCCCGCCTGCCCTGCCGGCAGCACCAGCATCAGGCCGCCGTAGCCCCCCTGGGGCGCCTGGCGGCTGAGGTGTTCGCCGATCTGCTGCAGGCCGCTGTGCTGTTCGTCGAGCAGCAGCAGGTCGGTGTCGGGGCTGAGGTTGGCGGCCAGCTGTTGCCAGTTGTCCACGTCGGTGTGCAGCACCAGCAGCAGCCGTGGTTGGCCCTTGGCCGTGCTCGAGGCGCCTCCGCTGCCGCCATCGCCCTGGCGCTGGGGCAGCACCAGCTCCTCGATGCTGCTGCTCAGCACCTGGCCATCGATGGCGGTGGCCTCCCGCTGGGCCTGCAGCCACTGCAGCTGCTGCACCACCTTGGTGAGGCTGCGGCTTAGCTCCGCATCGGCCCCGAGGGTTTCATCCGGCTTCCACTCACCACCCTTGGGCTGGCTGAGGCCTTCAATCTCACGCCAAGTGGGTTCCTGCCGTCCGAGTTCGGACGTCTGCTCCGATGGCCGAAGCAGTGGGTCCATGCGGATTTGGGATTACTCCAAATTTGCCACGGATCTGCTGCGGCGGCTTGGGTATTGGGGGTTGGCAACAGCCCTGGGTGATCACCGCTGCCGATCACTGTCCAGGGTCTGGTCAGGGTTAGTCAGACCCTGCACAGTTCGCCAGCAAGACCCCCTGGCTCAAAAGAACTGGTCAAAGTTGTCGAAGTCCACGGCGCTGAACGTGCCGTTTTCCACCTGGGCCATCAGCCGCTCCAGCTGCACCCACAGGGCACCGGCCGTGGCCAGCGACAGCAGCAGCGCCACCAGCAGCGCCGCGCCGCCGCTGAAGCCAAAGATCTGCAGGCTGCCGCCGATGAACAGGGTGATGCCGGCCACGATGCCGATGTAGGCCAGGTTGGTTTCGAAATTGCCCAGGGGCAGCAGTGCCAGCCGGTCTTGCTTCCAGCCGTCGAGCTTGTCTTGCACCAGCCGCGCAAAGGTGAGCCCGCACAGCACCCCCATGGCCAGGCCGATGCCCGCCAACACATAGGGGGGCTGCAGGATCGGCGCAAACTCCAGCAGGATCTCGCCGGCGTCG
>CAWUND010000310.1:0-1803 GCA_963923815.1 uncultured bacterium | reverse complement strand
GAATGCAGCGGACTCATAATCCGCCTTAGGCGAGTTCGATCCTCGCGACCCCCATTTCCCCTCTGATGCGACTGGTGCTGCCGGCGGCGTTGCTGGTCCTGCTGGCCTTCTTTGCCGCCTCGGAATTTGCCCTGATCCGCCTGCGCCCGTCTCGGGTGCAGCTGCTCGAGGAAGACGGTGCCCCCGGGGCCAGGGCGGTGGCCCGGCTGCAGCGGCGCTTGCGGCGGGCCCTGGTGGCCACCCAGCTGGGCATGACCCTGGCGCTGGTGGCCCTGGGCTGGACCGGCCGCGGCCTGGCGGAGCGCTGGGGGCAGAGCGCCGCTGCACCCCAGCAGGTGTGGCTGGATGCGGCGGTGTTCATGGCCCTGGTGCTGCTGGCCACCCTGTTGGGGGGGCTGGTGCCCAAGGCCTGGGTGCTGCACCGGCCGGAGGCCTCTGCCCTGCAGTTGGCCCCCGTGCTGGAGGCGCTGCACCGCACCCTGGCGCCGCTGTTGCTGCTGCTGGAGCGGCTGGCGGAGGGGCTGCTGCGGCTGCTGGGCCTCCCCCGCAACTGGGATCAGCTGATGCCGGCCCTCTCGGCCGGTGAGCTGGAAACGCTGATCGAATCCAACAGCGTGGTGGGGCTGATGCCCGATGAGCGCGACATGCTCGAGGGCCTGTTTTCGCTGCGCGACACGCCCGTGCGCGAGGTGATGGTGCCCCGCTCCGGCATGGTGACCCTGCCGCTGGAGGTGCGCTTCGCCGAGCTGATGGAGGCGGTGCACAGCACCAACCACGCCCGCTTCCCGGTGATCGGCGGCTCCCTCGACGACGTGCGCGGCCTGCTCGACCTGCGCAACCTGGCGGAGCCCATCGCCCGCGGCGAGTTGCGCAGCGATTCCCCCCTAGCCCCCTACGTGAGCCCGGTCACCAAGGTGCAGGAGACCACCCCCCTCGCCGAGCTGCTGCCGGTGATCCGCAGCGGCCAGCCGCTGTTGGTGGTGGTGGATGAGCACGGCGGCACCGAAGGGCTGGTGACCGTGGCCGACCTCACCAGCGAAATCGTGGGCGACGAGGAGGATCCCGAAAACCCCGAAGACGACCTGCAGCAGCTGCAGGAGCACAGCTGGCTGGTGGCCGGCGATCTCGAGATTTATGAGCTCAACCGCGAGCTGGGGTTGCAGCTGCCCGAATCCGATGAGCACCACACCCTGGCCGGATTTCTGCTGGAGCGGCTGCAGCACATCCCTGCCCCGGGCGAGAGCCTGCGCTGGAAGGGGCACCAGTTTTTGATCCTGGCGATGGATGGTCCGCGCATCGAGCGGGTGGAGATCACCCGACGGCCGCAGGAGCCAGCCGTTGAAGAGGAGCCCTGATCCCCGATAATCGGTGCGCCCGTTGGCCAACGCCATGCAGCCCGTTCGCGTTGGAGTCATCGGCATCGGCAACATGGGCTGGCACCACGCCCGGGTGCTGAGCCTGCTCAAGGATGCGGAGCTGGTGGGGGTGGCCGACCCCGACCCCAAGCGCGGCCAGCTGGCGGTGGAGCAGTTTGGCTGCCAGTGGTTTGCCTCCTACGAGGAGATGCTCGGCCAGGTGGAGGCGGTGTGCATCGCCGTGCCCACCCTGCTGCACCACCGGGTGGGCATGGCCTGCTTCAACGCCGGCGTGCACGTGCTGATCGAGAAGCCGATCGCCGCCAGCCAGGAGGAGGCGGCCGAGCTGATCCGGGCCGCCGATGCGGCCGGGCGGCTGCTGCAGGTGGGCCACATCGAGCGCTTCAACCCCGCCTTCCGCGAGCTGGTGAAGGTGGTGGCCAATGAG
>CAWUND010000309.1:0-1809 GCA_963923815.1 uncultured bacterium | reverse complement strand
CAGCGAGGACGTGATCCGCTATCTCACCGTGAAGCAGGACGGCCCCCTGCCCGCTCCCCGCAGCGGCCCCATCCCCCAGGCCGCCAGCGAAGCCGCTGCCCTGCAAACCACCGAGGCCTGAGGCCTCCACAAGCCTGTCCAGGCTTGAAACCCACCGAACCCTTCGTTAGGGTTTGGTGGGCTTTTTTGTGTTGAGATTTCAGCGAAATGATGGGGCCCGAGGATCAGCAACCACCCTCCTCGGCGGCTGATGACCCCATCGCGGATTGGCAAGACGCCGATTGGAGGCCGGTGGATGAGGCCGACTCCGCCCGCATCCTCAGCCTGCAGCACGAGCTCAGCTGCGCCCAGAGCCAGTTGGCCGAGGCACGCCAACAGATTGGCGCGCTCGAATCCCTGCTGGAAGATCTGCCCGAGATCTTCGAGCGCAAGTTCAGCCAACGGCTGCAACCGGTGCTGGAGCGTCAGGAACAACTGCTCAGCGACAACCGCAACCTGCAGCAAGAGATCCGGCGGTTGGCGCCCGCCCCTGGCGAAGTGCGGCTGCGGTTCAACCCCGACGGCGCCGCGGGTGGAGGCAGCACCGTGCAGCTGCCCCAACTGCCGCAGCCCCAAGCGGGGCAACGGCAGACCTGGGGCGACCGCATCGGCCGGCGACGCCGCGCCGCCTAAACCTCAGCGCTGGCTGGCGGCCCAGAGGCGGGTGGGCAGGCCCCACACGTAGATGAAGCCCTCGGCGGCGCGGTGGTCGAAGCGATCGCCGGCGTCGTAGGTGGCCATGTCGGGCACGTAGAGGCTGTTGGCGCTGGTGCGGCCCACCACGGTGGCGTTGCCCTTGTGCAGCTTCACCCGCACCGTGCCGTTCACGGTGCGCTGGGTGCGGTCGATGAAGCCATCGAGGGCATCCTTGAGGGGGCCATACCAGAGGCCCTGGTACACCTGATCGGCCCACTGCTGCTCCAGCTGCCGCTTGCTGCGCAGCACGTCGGCCGCCAGGGTGAGGCTCTCCAGCTCCTGGTGGGCCTTGATCAGCAGCAACAGCCCCGGGGTCTCATAGATCTCCCGGCTCTTGATGCCCACCACGCGGTTCTCGATCATGTCGAGACGGCCAAAGCCATGGGCCCCGGCCAGGGCATTGGCCCGGCGAATCACGCTCACCGGATCGAGACGCACACCGTCGATGCTCACGGGGTTGCCGTTCTCGAAGCCGATCTCCACCACCTGGGGCTGGTCGGGGGCGGCGTCGATGCCCACGGTGAGGGCGTAGATCTCCTCCGGCGGCTCCACGTTGGGATCCTCCAGGGGGCCGGCCTCAATCGAGCGCCCCAGCAGGTTGAGGTCGATCGAGTAGGGCGACTTCTTGCTCACCGGTGAGGGGATGCCGCAGCGTTCGCCGTAGGCAATGGTTTCCTCACGGCTCATGCCCCACTCCCGCGCCGGGGTGAGCACCTTGAGGTCGGGGGCCAGGGCACCGATGGCCACATCGAAACGCACCTGGTCGTTGCCCTTGCCGGTGCAACCGTGGGCCACCGCATCGGCACCCACCTCGCGGGCGATCTCCACCAGGCGCCGGGCAATCAGCGGCCGTGCCAGGGCTGTGGAGAGGGGGTAGCGGCCCTCGTACAGCGCATTGGCGCGGATCGCCGGGAAGGCGAACTCGGTGATGAAGGGCTCAATCAGATCGCCCACGATCGATTGGCTGGCGCCGGAATCGAGGGCCTTCTGGCGAATCGGCTCCAGCTCATCCCCCTGGCCCAGGTCGGCGGCGAAGGTGATCACCTCCTCCACGCCCCATTCGTTCTTGAGGTA
>CAWUND010000308.1:0-1821 GCA_963923815.1 uncultured bacterium | reverse complement strand
CTGGAATTCGGTGCGCACCTGGATGGAGCCCTCCGACCTGCCGGCCATGCTCACCAAGGCCCTGGTGTTCGGCCTGCAGATCGCCGTGATCGCCTGCGGCTGGGGGCTCACCACCCGCGGCGGCCCCAAGGAGGTGGGCACCAGCACCACCGGCGCGGTGGTGATGATTCTGGTCACCGTGTCGCTGGTGGATGTGGTGCTCACCCAATTGCTGTTCGGCTCATGAGCGGCCCCGACCCCAGCCAGGGCGCGATCCTGGCGCCGCGCCCCTGGCTGCCCCTGGCGGTGGTGGCCCTGGGCATCGCCTGCCTGCTGCTCAATCCCTGGGCGGCCTTGGTGGTGAGCCTGCTGGGGCTGTTCCTGCTGATTCAGAGCCAACTGCTGCGGTTGCAATTCAGCGGCGATGCCCTGCTGGTGTGGAGCGGCCAGCAGGTGCTGCGGCGCTTCCCCTACAGCGAATGGCTCGGGTGGAAGCTGTTCTGGGGCCCGCTGCCCGTGCTGTTTTATTTCCGTGAACAGCGCAGCATCCACCTGCTGCCCGTGCTCTTTGATGCCACCGCCCTGCGGGAGCAGCTCAACAGCCACGTGAGCGTTCAGCCATGAGCGACGACAGCACCACCCCCCAACCCGCCGCCGACCAGGCCCCCTGGCTGGAGCTGGCCCTCAGCGAGCTGCGTCAGCAGCGCGACAGCCTGCAGGCGGAGATCAACGACCTCACCAGCCGCCGCGACCAGCTGCAGCAGGAGCTCAGCGGCAGCTTCGCCGGCCAATCCGACGCCATCGCCCGGCGGGTGAAGGGGTTCCAGGAGTACCTGGTGGGCGCCCTGCAGCAGCTGGCGGTGGCGGCGGAGCAGATGGAGCTGGTGGTGCAACCGCTGGTGGTGCAGCCCTCGCCGTTGGATCAGGCCCAGGCTGCGGCCGCTGCGGCGGGTCCAGCGGCCTCAGATGGCGCGCCGGTGGCCGCCGCCGGCCTGTTCAGCGCCGATGAAGCCCTGATCCGCGAGCGGCTGGCGGCGTTCCAGGGGCAACCGGATTTCTACGCCGACCCCTGGAAGCTGCGCCGCAGCCTCGAGCCCGGCGGTGCCGCCCTGCTCGATGACTGGTTCCTGAGCCAGGGGGGCCGAGGCGCCCAGCCCAGCAGCGGCAGCCGCAACCGCAATGCGCTCACCGCCGCCGCGGCCATCGCCATCCTCGGGGAGCTCTACGGCGACCGCTTCCAGACCCTCGTGCTGGCGGGCATGCCCGAGCGCCTCGGGGAATGGCGCCGCGGCCTCCAGGATTGCCTCGGCCTCACCCGTGAGGATTTCGGCCCCAGCAGCGGCATCGTGCTGTTTGAACGGGCCGATGCCCTGATCGAGCGGGCCGACCGGCTCGAAGAGCGCGGCGAACTGCCGTTCATCGTGGTGGATGCGGCCGAACCGGCCGTGGACATTGCGATCCTGCAGTTCCCCCTGTGGCTGGCCTTCGCCGGCACCCCCACCGAACTCGCCCTGGAGGACGACCTGCTGTGAACGACCTGCTGATCGCGCCGCTGTTCTGCCTGCTGGCGGGCTACCTGCTGGGATCGATTCCCGCCGGATACCTGGCGGGCCGCTGGCTGCAGGGGGTGGACATCCGCAGCCTCGGCTCCGGCTCCACCGGCGCCACCAACGTGCTGCGCCAGTTCGGCAAGGGCCCAGCCCTGGTGGTGTTCCTGGTGGATGTGCTCAAGGGCACCGCCGCGGTGGTGCTGGCCAAGGCGGTGCTGCAGCCGCTGGGGTTGCCCTTGGATGGCGGCGCCGCGGTGGCCAGCGACAGCTGGGTGGTGGCCGCCGGCCTGGC
>CAWUND010000307.1:0-1865 GCA_963923815.1 uncultured bacterium | reverse complement strand
AGCCGTAGAGGCGGTGGAGGAGGCGGCGACGGCGACGACCACGACCGAGCTCGTGAAGGGATGTAAAGCCTAACCTGAAGAAGTGTGAAGCAGCTCTCAGGAAGCAAATTTGGCCAGCAGCCAGCTGGCGGTTTGCAGGTAGATGAACACCCCGGCCACGTCGGTGGCGGTGGCGATGAACGGGGCTGACATCAGGGCCGGGTCGAGGCCAATGCGCTCAAACAGCAGTGGCAGCGCAGCGCCGGCGGTGGCCGCCAGGGTGGTGATCGCCACCAGGCTGATGCCGGCGGCACTGGCCACCAGCCAATTGCCGCCGCTCACGTAGCCCGCCCAGGGCACCACCACCAACACCATCAACAGGCCCAGCAGCGCCCCAGCGATCGCCTCGCGGCCGATGGCCAGGGCCGGCCCCAGACCCTGGATCCGCTGGGTGCTGAGGCCACGGATCACCACGGTGGAGCTCTGGGCCCCCACGTTGCCGCCGGTGCCGATCAACAGCGGGATGAACGCCGCCAGCACCACCACCTGGTGGAGCACCTTGTCCATGGAGGCGATCACCGCGGCGGTGCCGCTGTTGGCCAGCAACAACACCAACAGCCACACCACCCGCCGGCGGGCCACGTTGAACAGGTTGCTCTGGAAATAGTCGTCGTCATCGCCGGCCTGCACGGCACCGGCGGCGTAGAGGTCGCGGGTGGCCTCCTGCTCGATCACGTCGATCACGTCGTCCACGGTGACGATCCCCACCAGGCGCTGCTCCCGGTCCACCACCGGCACCGCCAAAAAGTCGTAGCGCTGGATCACCCGCGCCACCTCCTCCTGGTCGGTGTCGGTGCCCACGCTCACCGCCTCGCGGGTCAT
The DNA here is from genome assembly GCA_963923815.1 of uncultured bacterium. GTDB lineage: Bacteria > Cyanobacteriota > Cyanobacteriia > PCC-6307 > Cyanobiaceae > Vulcanococcus. The sequence continues at coordinate 1,004 of CAWUND010000307.1, read as the reverse complement.
CACATCCCCCACCCGCTGCTCCGGATCGGCCACCACCAGATCCCGCAGCGACAGGATGCCCGTGAGGTGGCGGGAGGCGTCCGTCACATAGAGGGCATAGATGGTTTCGGTGTCGCGGGCGCGGCGCCGCACGATCGTGAGCGCCTGGGCCACGCTGTGGAATTCCTTGAGGTCGATGAACTCCGTGGTCATCAACCGGCCGGCGGTCTCCGGCGCATAGCCCAGCAGCTGGGCGGTGACGCGCCGCTCCGCCGGGCTCAACTCCGCCAGCAGGCGCCGCACCACCTTGGCGGGCAGCTCATCAAACAGATCCACCCGGTCGTCGGGTGACATCTCCTCCACCAGCTCCAGCACCTCACTGGAGCGCAGCCGCTCCAGCAGGGTTTGCTGAACGCTGGGCTCCAGATATTCGTAGACCTCAATGGCCTCGTTTTTGGGCAGCAGCCGGAAGGCCAGGGCCTGCAGGGTGCGCGGCAGGCCGCCGATCGCCTCGGCGATGTCCACCTCCTGCACGGGCTTGAGCAGCAGCTTGACGGCGTCGTAGTTGCCCGTCTCCAGCAGCTCCCGCAGCTCGGCGGTGGTCACAGCTGTGGTCACAGCAGAGGCGGCTGTCGGCTCGCTCATCGCCCCGGGGCTGTGGCACCCCGAGTGTATGGGGCCCGCTCGCTAGGGTCCCGCCATCCTGAACACCCGCCGCAGCGGGCTTCTCCCATGGCCGTGTCCGTGAACAACGTGGTGGTGAGCACCGCCACCGGCAGCGAGCAAAACCTGGGCTCCCTGCAGGGCCAGGTGCTGCTGATCGTGAACGTGGCCTCCCGCTGCGGCTTCACCCGCCAGTACGCCGGCCTGCAGGCCCTGCAGGAGGCCTATGGCCCCCAGGGGTTCTCGGTGCTGGCCTTCCCCTGCAACGACTTCGGCGCCCAGGAGCCCGGCAGCGTGGAGGAGATCCAGCAGTTCTGCTCCACCACCTATGGGGTGAACTTCCCGATCTACGCCAAGGTGGC
>CAWUND010000306.1:0-1866 GCA_963923815.1 uncultured bacterium | reverse complement strand
GTGGAGAGCGGCCTCGACATCCCGCGCGTCAACACGATCCTGATCGAGGACGCCCACCGCTTCGGCCTGGCCCAGCTGTACCAGCTGCGGGGCCGTGTGGGCCGCAGCGGCATCCAGGCCCACGCCTGGCTCTTTTACCCCGGCGATGCCTCCCTGAGCGAGGCGGCACGGCAACGGCTGCGGGCGATCCAGGAATTCGCCCAGTTGGGCAGCGGCTACCAGCTGGCCATGCGCGACATGGAGATCCGCGGCGTGGGCAACCTGCTGGGGGTGGAGCAGAGCGGCCAGATGGAGGCCATCGGCTTCGACCTCTACATGGAGATGCTGCAGGAATCCCTGGCGGAGATCCAAGGGCAAGACATCCCCGCCGTCGACGACACCCAGATCGACCTGCCGATCACCGCCTTCATCCCGGGCGATTGGATCGCCGACAACGACGAAAAGATGGCCGCCTACCGATCGGCGGCCGATTGCTCCAGCCCGGAGGGGCTGCTGCAGCTGGCGGCCGATTGGGTCGACCGCTACGGCGCCATCCCGGCGCCGGTGATCTCCCTGCTGCAGCTGATGGAGCTGAAGCTGCTGGCCAAGCGCTGCGGCTTCTCCCGCATCAAACCGGAGAAACCCAACATCGCCCTAGACACCCCCATGGAGGAGCCCGCCTTCCGCCTGCTGCGCCAGGGGCTGCCGCAGCACCTGCACGGGCGGCTGGTGTACCAGGCCGGCGCCGGCAGCACCGCCAAGGTGCTGGCCCGGGGGCTGGGGGTGCTGCCGATGGAGAAGCAGGTGGAGGAGCTGATGGGCTGGCTCAAGCAGATGGCCGAGCAGATCCCCGGCGCCGATGGCCTCACCGATGGCCAGCGGGCCGAACGGCAGACGGCCCAAAACGAGGCGGTGCTGGCGGTTTAAAACCCGCAAACATCCGTTACAATTCTGAGAAGTTCTGTAACGGCCGCCATGGGCGCTGGGCTCGGAGAGGTGATCGACCTGGGAACCGGCTTCGGCGGCCTCGGTGGCGGCTTCGGCCTGGTGTCGTCCCTGGTGGCGCTGGCCGCCCTGGGGATCTACGCCCTGCTCCAGGAAGACACCGGCAACGACGACGACGATTCCAGCCCCGGCGGTGGGCTGATGCAGCCCGTGGGCTCGGCCGCCTGAGGCGGCTTAATTAGCGGTGTTGAGGGCAGCCGGCACGTTGGCGCTGGTGGGGTCGTAGAGCTTGGCCTTGGTCACGCTGCCGCTGGCCTTCACCTGCTTCACGAGGGTGGATTCGGCCACGCGGTATTGGCTGTCGCGCTTGGTGCCCAGGTCTTCGAGCCGCATGCTCTGGGCTTCGGTGGCCGTGAGCCGGGCCCGCACGTCGGGATCGATGCCGTGCTTGTGGATGTCGCGGCCGCTGGGGGTGAGGTATTTGGCGATGGTCACGGTCATGCCGGAGCCATCGGAGAGGCTGCGCACCGACTGCACCAACCCCTTGCCGAAGGTTTTCTCGCCCACCAGCACGGCGCGGTGGTTGTCCTGCAGGGCGCCGGAGAGGATTTCGCTGGCGCTGGCGGAGCCCTCATTCACCAGCACCACCAGGGGGCGCTTGGTGATGGCGCGGCCGTTGGCGCGCTTGATGTCTTGGATGCCGTCGCGGGTTTTGGTGGACACAATCACCCCCTCATCCAGCCACTGGCGGGCGATGGCGATGCTGGCCATCAGCAGGCCGCCGGGGTTGCTGCGCAGGTCGAGCACGTAGCCCTGCACGTCCTTGCCCTCCAGCTCCTTGAGGGCCGCGGCCATGTCCTTGGCGGCGTTGGCGTTGAACTGCTTGAGCCGGATGTAGCCGATGCGGGTGCCGTTGGGGCCGGGGTTCACACGGCTGTCCAC
>CAWUND010000305.1:0-1871 GCA_963923815.1 uncultured bacterium | reverse complement strand
GGGCGCTAGTTGTGGGGCAGTGCCGCGGCTGCGCCTGTTGCCTTCCCCCTCCGCCGCCAGCGATCCAGCAGCCCCGACGGCGGCGCAGGGCTTGGCGGCGCGGCGCTGTGCCTGGTTGGTGCTGCAGGCGGTGGCGGCTGGGGCCTATGCCGATGGCGCCCTGGAGCGTGAGCTGGGCCGCTCCGCGCTGCCGGCCGCGGATCGGGCCCTGGCCACGGAGCTGGCCTATGGGGCCATCCGGCAGCGGCGCCTGTTGGATGCCTGGCTGGATCAGCTCGGCAAGGTGCCGGCGGAGCGCCAACCCCCCAAGCTGCGCTGGTTGCTGCACCTGGGGCTCTATCAGCTGCTCCATAGCGACCGCATTCCCGTCTCCGCCGCCGTGAACACCACGGTGGAGTTGGCCAAGGCCGGCGGCCTGGCGCGCCTGGCGCCCGTGGTGAATGGCCTGCTGCGCGCCCACTTGCGCGCCCGCGACAACGGCCAGACCCTCCCCGCAGCGGTGCTGTCCGCCAGCGATCCGGCCACGGCCCTGGCCCTACGCCACTCCTTGCCGGATTGGTTGGCCCAGGATCTGCTGCGCTGGCGTGAGCCGGCCCAGGCGGAGGGCTTTGGCCAGGCTTGCAACGCCACCCCCAGCCTGGATCTGCGGGTGAACCGCCGCGCCACCACGGTGGAGGCGGTGCAGGCGGCCCTGGCCCAGGCGGGGGTGGAGGCCGCTGCGATCGAGGGGGTGCCCCACGGGCTTTGCCTGATGGGCCGCAGCGGGGATTTGCGGTTGCTGCCGGGCTATGACGCGGGCCATTGGTGCGTGCAGGACCGCACCGCCCAGCGCATTGCGCCGCTGCTGGATCCCCGGCCCGGGCAGCGGATCCTGGATGCCTGCGCCGCCCCCGGCGGCAAAAGCACCCACCTGGCGGAGCTGATCGACGACCAGGGCCTGGTGCTGGCCCTCGACCGCGCCGAGGCTCGCCTGCGGCGGGTGGAGCGCAATGCGGAGCGACTCGGCCTGCAGTGCATTCGCACCGCCTGCGGTGATGCCTCCACCCTGGGGGAGCGCCAGCCGGAGCTGCTGGGCCACTTCGATCGCATCCTGCTGGATGCCCCCTGCTCCGGCCTGGGCACCCTGGCCCGCCACGCCGACGCCCGTTGGCGCATCGAACCGGCTGCCATCGAGGAGCTGGTGCCGTTGCAACGGCAGCTGCTGCAGGGGCTCTGGCCGTTGCTGAAACCCGGCGGCCGGATGGTGTATGCCACCTGCACCGTGCATCCGCGCGAGAACGTCGAGTTGGTGGAGGCGTTCAGCGCCCAACAGCGCGATGCGGCGCTCACCCAGCAGTGGCAGAGCTGGCCTGGGGAGCTCGATGGCAGCGGCGATGGCTTCTACGCCGCGGTGTTGGAGCGTTCGCCGGCCTGAGCTCTGCGCTTGCCCCTCAGGTGGGGGGCAGCATCTCCTGCTCCACAAACTTGGTGTGCACGTCGCCCGCCTGGAACTCAGGGCGATCCAGCAGCTGCAGGTGGAAATCGATGGTGGTGGGGATGCCGGTCACGGCGCATTCCGACAGGGCCCGCCGCAGCCGCTTGAGGGCGTGGTTGCGGTCGGTGCCCCACACGATCAACTTGCCGATCAGGGAGTCGTAGAAGGGGGGGATTTCGTAGCCCGTGTACACGTGGCTGTCGAAGCGCACGCCGGGGCCGCCGGGGGGCAGCCAGCCGGTGATCTTGCCGGGGGCGGGCCGGAAATTCTGGCGGGGGTCTTCGGCGTTGATCCGCACCTCGATGGCATGGCCGCTGAGCTTGATCTGCTCCTGGCTCACGGAGATGGGCTCGCCGCCGGCGATGCGCAGCTGCTCGGCGATCAGGTCAACGCCCGT
>CAWUND010000304.1:0-1880 GCA_963923815.1 uncultured bacterium | reverse complement strand
CGCCGGGCAGCCGCTGCGGGCCAGCCGCGCCGTGGATTGGACCGGCATCCTGCTGCTGGTGGCCGGCTTGGCCAGCCTGCAGGTGGTGCTCGAGCAGGGTCGCCAATACGACTGGTTTGCCAGCGCCTGGATTCGGCAGCTGAGCCTGCTCTGCGCCATCGCGGTGCCCACCTTTGTGTGGTGGGAATGGCGCAGCCCCCATCCCGCCGTGGATCTGCGGGTGCTGCGGCACCGCTCCCTGGCCGCCGGCAGCATCTTCTCAATGGTGCTGGGGATGGGGCTCTACGGCACGGTGTTTGTGGTGCCGATCTTTGCCCAGTCGGTGCTGCACTACACCGCCACCCAGACGGGCCTGATGATGTTGCCCGGGGCCCTCGCGTCCGCCGTGACGATGGGGGTGCTGGGCAAGAACGCCCACCGCTTCGATCCGCGCCTGCTGATCTTGGTGGGGGCCGCGGCGATGGTGGCCACGATGCTCAACCTGGCCACCATCAATCCCGATAGCAGCGACCAGAGCCTCTATTGGCCGCTGATCCTGCGGGGCGTCACCACGGTGATGATGTTTCTGCCCCTCAGCCTGGCCACCCTCGGGCCGTTGCCTCGGGAGGAGGTGGGTGCCGGCAGTGGCTTCTACAACCTCACCCGCCAGTTGGGCGGCAGCTTCGGCATCGCCATGCTCACCGTGGTGCTGGATCACCAGCAGGCGGTGCACCGCTCCCAGCTGGTGGAGCATCTGGCCAGCACCAATCCCCTGCTGCAGCAGCGGCTGGCGGGCATGACCAGCTGGCTCGACGGCCACGCCAACCAGGCCCTGGAGCTGCTCAGCCTGCAGGTGGATCGCCAGGCGGCCCTGCTGGCCTATGCGGATGTGTTCCGGCTGGTGGCCCTGGTGTTTGCCCTGGCGATTCCGTTGGTGCTGCTGCTGGGCAAGCCCTCCCCCCAGGGTGCTCCGTAGGATCCGCCCCTGACTGCCGCCGCCGCGCCAGCCCCGATGGAGCTCACCTACCGCCCCCGCCGTTTGCGCCGTTCACCCGCCCTGCGGGCGATGGTGCGGGAGACCTCCCTCAGCCCGGCGGACTTCATCTATCCCCTGTTTGTGCACGAGGGGGCCAGCAACGAGCCCATCGGCGCCATGCCCGGCTGCCAGCGCTGGAGCCTGGAGGGGCTGGTGCAGGAGGTGGGCCGCGCCTGGGATCTGGGCATCCGCTGTGTGGTGCTGTTCCCCAAGGTGGCCGATGGCCTCAAAACCGAAGACGGCGCCGAGTGCTTCAACGAAGGCGGCCTGATCCCGCGGGCCATCCGCCGCCTCAAGCAGGCCCACCCCGGCATGGCGATCATGACCGACGTGGCCCTCGATCCCTACTCCTGCGACGGCCATGACGGCATCGTCAGCGACGAGGGCGTGGTGCTCAACGACGAAACCGTGGCGTTGCTGTGCAAACAGGCCGTGGTGCAGGCCCGGGCCGGCGCGGATCTGATCGGCCCCAGCGACATGATGGATGGCCGCGTGGGTGCGATCCGCGAAGCCCTCGATGAAGAGGGCTTTGAGCACGTGGGGATCATCAGCTACACCGCCAAATACGCCTCCGCCTATTACGGCCCGTTCCGCGAGGCCCTCGATTCCGCCCCCCGGGCCGCCGCCAGCAAGCCGATCCCGAAGGACAAATCCACCTACCAGATGGATCCGGCCAACGCCCGCGAGGCCATCACCGAAGCCCAGCTGGATGAACAGGAGGGGGCCGACATCATGATGGTGAAGCCGGGGTTGGCCTACCTCGACATCATTTATCGCCTCCGGCAGGAGAGCGAACTGCCGATCGCCGCTTACAACGTGAGCGGTGAATACGCGATGGTGAAGGCCGCCGCCGAGAAGGGCTGGA
>CAWUND010000303.1:0-1882 GCA_963923815.1 uncultured bacterium | reverse complement strand
CAGGCCGGCGTAGGCCCCTGGGGTGTCGATGAAGCTGAGGATCGGCAGGCGGAAGCGGTCGGCATGGTCCATCAGCCGCATCGCCTTGCGGTAGCCGCCGGGGGAGGCCATGCCGAAGTTGCGGGCCACGTTTTCCTTGGTGTCGCGCCCCTTTTGGTGCCCCAGCAGCACCACCCCCTGGTCGCCGATGCGGCCCACGCCGCCCACCAGGGCCTGGTCGTCGCTGCCGCGGCGGTCGCCGTGCAGCTCAATGAATTCATCGGTGAGCACCTGGATGTAATCCAGGGTGCTGGGCCGCTGCGGGTGGCGGGCCACCTGGATCTTCTGGGCCGGCGTGAGGTTGGAGAAGATCTCCTCGCGGCGGCGGGCCGCCAGGGTTTCCAGCTGCAGCAGCTGCTGGCTCACATCCACTTCCGAATCTTTCGCCAGCTGACGGATCTGCTCGATCTGCTCCTCGAGCTCCACCAGGGGCTTTTCAAACTCGAGCAGGGGGCGGCGGGCCATCGGGTTGGTCGGCGAGATGGGAGAAGAACTCAGGCGGGGGTGAGCACCGCCGGCGCCTGTTCGCTGGGCTCCAGCTCCAGGGCTTTGAAGCCATGCCTCAGGGAAGCTTCGCCGATGCGATCCATGTTGGCCAGGCTGATGTTGTTGCGGCCCCAGCTGAAGTTGGTGTGCAGCTCTTCGAAATCCAGCAGCATCGCCTCCGCGAAGCAGGCGAACATCTGGCGCTGGGGTTTGGCCATTTCGGCCACCTCCATCATCTGCCAGCCGATGTCCTGCCAGAACTCCACAATCCCGCCCTTGAGCACGTGCACGCCGGGGGCGGCGGCCTTGCTGTCGAGGTTTTTGGGGTAGCCGCCGTCGATCATCAGGCAGGGCTTTTTGAGGGAGGCGGTGTCGATCTCCAGGCTCTGGGGCAGGCTCGCCACCCACACCACCACATCCGCCTCCGGCAGGGCCTCCTCCAGGCTGAGGATGCGCCCCTCCCCCAGGCTGGCCTGCAGGTCGATCAGGGGTTGGGGGCGACGGGCCACCAGCAGCAGTTCCCCCACGCCCCGGCGCTGCAGCCAACGGCACACGGCGCTGCCGATGTCGCCGCTGGCGCCCACCACCGCCACCTTGGCGCTGGCCAGGTCGATGCCCAGGCGGGGGGCGTTGGTCTCCACCTGCTGGCAGATCACCCAGGCGGTGTGGGTGTTGCCGGTGGTGAAACGGCTCCAGTCCAGCTCCACCGCACTCACCCGCTCCTCCTTGAGCAGGTTCATGTCCTCAAAAATGATCGAGGTGAAGCCCCCCAGGGCGGTGATGGTGATGTCCTTCTTCTGGGCCAGCTCCATCGCCTTGAGCACCTTGCGCTTGGCGGTTTTGAAGCGGCGCAGCATCTCCGGCACGAACACCGAATCGATGTAGGCGCCCTGGATCTGTTTGCCGGTGAGGCTGGTCACGGTCACCCGCTCCACCAGCTGGGGTGGGGCGGCACACCACATGTCCAGGTCGCCGTCGGCGTACTCGTCGTATCCCAGCGACCGGGCCTTCAACCGCGCCTGCTCAAAGCTGGTCGAATGTCCGATGAGGCCGAACATGCGGGTGCGCTGGAGGTGTGGTGGACGCTACAGCTTCAGCCGACCAGCGCCGCCGCGGCCATGCGGGCGATCTCGCGGCCGCTGAGGCCGATTTCCATCAGCACGTCTTGGTAGGAGCTCAGGAAGTCGGCCATCAGGTCTTCCTTGTCCATGTGCAGCACGGCGGCGTCATCGGCCACCTGCTCGAGCATGCGGCGCACCAGGGGCAGGTTGTCGCGGTTGGCCTGCTCCAGCTCCTCACGCACCTCGGCGAGGTTGGCCTTGAGCCACTCCTGGCCGTAGTTGAGGTGGGTGTATTC
>CAWUND010000302.1:0-1894 GCA_963923815.1 uncultured bacterium | reverse complement strand
ATCTGCAGCAGGGCCCCCAGGGGGGTGCCGACCGCCGGCACCCCCCTGGGGGCCCTGCTGCAGATCGGCCTGGGGGGCTTGGCGTTTCTGCCGCCACCGCCGGCGCCGCCGGAACCAATTCCCCTGCCGGGGGATCCCCTGCCCCTGTGGCTCACCTCCTGGCCGGTGGTGCTGATCCCCCTGCTGGGGGGCCTGGTGGTGGGGCTGCTGCGGCAGCTGGGGGGCGACCTGGGCCCCAGCCTGCCCAGCTTGATGTCGATGGCCGATGGCAGCGTGCAGCCCGCCCCGCGGCTGCCGCTGCTGCGGCTGCTCACCGCCTCCCTGAGCCTGGGCAGTGGCGCCTCGCTGGGGCCGGAGGGCCCCAGCGTGGAGAGCGGCGGCAACATCGGCCTGTGGGTGGCCAACCGTGGGGGCCTCACCCCCGATTCCCAGAAGGCCCTGGTGGCCGCCGGTGTGGCCGCCGGCCTGGCGGCGGGCTTCAAGGCGCCGATCGCCGGCCTGTTTTTTGCCTTCGAGGGCAGCTACAGCACCATCCCCGGCCGCCCCAGCGTGCGGGCCGTGCTGGTGGCGGCGGTGGCCTCCTCCCTGGTGACCCAACTGGCCCTGGGGGATGAGCCGATCTTCCGCCTGCCGGCCTATGAGGTGCGCTCCCCCCTGGAGATGCCCCTGTATCTGGGCCTGGGGCTGGTGGCCAGCGGCATGTCGCTGGCGCTGGTGAAGCTGCTGGCCGCCGGCCGCAGCGAACCGGTGCAGCGGTGGTTCCGTCGCCTGCCGCCCTGGCTGCTCACCGCCCTCGGTGGCCTGGGGCTGGGGCTGATGGCCCTGGGGTTCCCGCAGGTGCTGGGGGTGGGCTACGACACCATCGGCGCCCTGCTGGGCCGCGAGGGGGGCATCGCCCTGGTGAGCCTGTTGGGGCTGCTGCTGGTGAAGCTGTTGGCCACGGGCCTCAGCAGCGCCACGGGCTTCGTGGGCGGCGGCTTTGCCCCGTCGCTGTTCCTGGGGGCGGTGCTGGGCAACGTGTATGGCCAGCTGCTGGGGGATGGGCTGCTGCAGCTGCCGGTGGCCGAACCCCCCGCCTACGCGATGGTGGGCATGGCGGCGGTGCTGGCGGGCAGTGCCCGGGCGCCGCTCACCGCCCTGCTGCTGCTGTTTGAGCTCACCCACGACATCCGCATCGTGCTGCCGCTGATGGCGGCGGCGGGCCTGAGCGCCGCCCTGGTGGAGCGCTGGCAGGGGCTGGCGGACCCCGGGCTGTTGGGCCCCGACCTGGCGGAGGAGCAGCGCCGCGGCGACCTGGCCCAGATTGCCGTGCAGGAGGCCTTCGAGCCGGAAGCGCCGCTGGTGCTCTCCAGCGACACCCCGGCCGGGGCCGCCCTCAACCAGTTGCTGGAGGCCCACGGCCACTGCCTGGTGCTGGAGGCCGACGGTTGGGTGGCGGGCCTGGTGACCCTGGCGGATCTGCAGCGGGGCATCAGCGCCGGGGGCCCTGAGCTGCCCCTGGCGGATTGCCGCCGCGCCGAGTTGGTGTGGCTGGCGGCGGACGCCAACCTGTCGCAGCTGGAGGACCAGCTGCGGCCAAATGGTCTACGGCAGCTGCCGGTGTTCCGGCTGGAGGATCCAGCCCTGCCCAAGCTGCCGGTGGGGCCGCCGGCGGGGGGATTGCCCCTGGCGGCCCTGGAGGGGGTGGCCAGCCGCGATGGGCTGGCCCGGGCGGTGGCCCGTCAGTTGACGAGCTTGGCGTCGATGGTGGTGAGGTAGCGCTGCTCGCACTCCTTGATGATGGTCACGGCTTCGGCGCTGTCGAAGAAGCCGTTGACGCGGCAGGTGCCGGGCTTCTTCAGATCCTTGTAGTGCTCCCAGTAGTACTGGGTTTCCTTGAGCCAGTGCTCACCCA
>CAWUND010000301.1:0-1897 GCA_963923815.1 uncultured bacterium | reverse complement strand
CCACCAACCAGCCCAACAGCTGTTGGCCCAGGGCGCCGCCGCCACCACTCACCAAATAGGTGGCGTCGGAGCGCAGGCGCAGCGGCGCGGCCTGCTCGCCGCGGCTGATCACCAACTTGCCCACATGGCGGGCCTGGGCCATGAGGCGGAACGCCTCCACCGTGTGCGCTTCGTTGAACGTTTGCAGCGGGATCGGGCTGTAGGCGCCGGCCTGCAGATCCGCCAGCAGCTGCTCCAGCAGTTGGCGGATCAGGGCGGGGTCGGCCGCCGCCACCTCCAGCAAATCGAAGGGCAGATAGCGGGCGTCGGGCCGGCGCTCCGCCGCCTGCTGGCGGCTCCAGATCTCGATCTTGCCCAGCTCCACAAAACGGCCCCCCGGGGCCAGGGCGCGGAAGCCGGCATCCACCCACTCCCCCTTGAGGCTGTTGAGCACCACATCCACGCCGCGGCCAGCCGTGGCCTCCAGCAGCTGCTCGGCAAAGGCGGTGCTGCGGGAATCGAACACGGCCTCCACCCCCTGCTCCAGCAGGGCCGCCTGCTTGGCCTGGCTGGCGGTGGCAAAGATGCGCGCCCCGCAGCGGCGGGCCACCTGCAGCGCCGCCTGGCCCACCCCACCGGCGGCCGCATGGATCAACACCGTGTCGCCCGGCTGCAGCTGCGCCAGGGTCTGCAGGCCGTAGATCGCCGTGAGGAAGGCCGTCGACAGGCTGGCCCCGAGCTCCGGGCTCATCGCCTCCGGCAGGGGCACACACAGCTGGGCGCGGCAGCGCACATGGCTGGCCAGGCTGCCCACCGCCAACGCCGCCAGCACCCGCTCGCCCAGGCGCTGCTCAGACACCCCGGGCCCCACGGCCACCACGCGGCCCACGCATTCACCGCCGAAGGGCAGCTGGCTGCCGTGCTGCAGCCCCAACTCGGCGCTGTAGGCCGCCAAGAGCCCTAAGGCATTCAGCACATCGCGGAAGTTGAGGCCCGTGGCCTCCACGGCGATCTCCAGCTCCCCGGGGGCCAGGGGCTCCTCGGCGAGGGCGCGGCGCTGCAGCCCCTCGAGGCTGCCGGGGGTGGCGGTGCCCCAGCGGTAGCGCTGCGGGGCCAGCGGCTCCAGGCGCAGGCCAAGGATCTGGCCATCGCGCCAGGCCAGGCTGGCCTCCCGCTGGGCCGCCTCCCACAGCTCGGCCCAATGCTGCGGCTCGGGTTGGGGCTCCGCCGCGGCGGGCAGCTCCAGCAGCGTCCAATTCAGATCCGGCTGCTCCAGGGCGGCGGTGCGCCACCAGCCCCGCAGGGCACCGGCCAGGGTTTGCGCCTCCACGCCCGCGCCGGGTTGCAGCACCAGCCACACCTGCCGCGGCGCCGGGGAAGCCGCCAGGGCCTGGGCCCACTCCAGCAGCAGCCCGCAGGCCTCGCCTGCGGTGGCCTGGGGATCCTCCAGATCGGGCCAGATCCAGAGCGCATCGGCCGCGATCACGGCGTCGCGCTGCGCCCCCTCGCTTGGCCGCCACGGCAGGGTCTGCAGGGGAGCGCCCTCCCCCGCCAACCAAGCCTGCAGGCCCGTGGCTGCCGCGGCGCCCTGCAGCAGCAGCGGCCGTTGGGGCCGCTCCGCCAGTGGCTGGGTGTTGGCAGCCGGCTCCAGGGGCCGCCAGTGGCTGCTCACAAACCAAGACTCGGCGCCCCCGCCATCCGCCGCAGCGGCCTCCTGGGGGAACATCCAATCGAGGGCCTGGCGGGGGATGCGCCGCAACCGGAACCCCGTGATCCAGCCGAGCACCTGGCCCCGCTGGTGCAGCACCAGATCCGCCAACACCAGGGCCGGCTCGGGGCTGGGCCGCAGCCGCACCTCACAGGCGAAGCGATCCGGCAGGGCCGCCACCTCGATCTGCAGGGCCTCCAGCCCCACCGG
>CAWUND010000300.1:0-1898 GCA_963923815.1 uncultured bacterium | reverse complement strand
GCCATCTGCTCCAGGTTGCCGCGGGCGTTGAGGCCATGGCCGCGGCACCAGTGATCCAGCAGAAACAGCCGGTGGGTCATCCACAGCTCCAGGCTGTCGGGGGCGAAGCGGATCCCTTCGCTGCGGCTGAACTGGTGGGGCAGCAGCATCGCCACATGGCGGGTGAGCTGGCCCGTGCTGCGCTCCAGCAGCAGCGGCAGCCAGGGGCAGAGGGCGTCGGCCCGCAGGCTCCACAGCCGCAGCTCCGGGATCTCGGAGAGCTCACGGGGGTCGTCGGCCTGCCGGGGCCACTCCCACTCCAGGTGGAGCTGGCCGCTGTGGGCCAGCAGCGCCTGGGGCTCCAGGCTGAACCACGGCTCCAGGGGGGCCAGGCTGCGGCCCCGGGCCGCCTCGGCGCTGATCAACAGCGTGGTGGGGGCGCTGGAACTCACGGCCGGGCCGGCAACAGCCGCAGACCGTAGCCACCGCCGGCACCATCCGGGTATCGAGCTGTGACAGGCCCGGTGCGGGGGGCTGCCAAGCCCCGAACAGCGCGGGACAATGCCGTTGCTGTGCTTTTGAATCCGGCCATGACGTCGCTCACCCAGGCTGAAATCCTGATCGCCCTGGTGGTGGCCGCCCACGCGGGTGTGCTCGCCGTGCGTCTGGCCGCCAGCCTGTATCGCGCCTGATCCCTTGGCAGCGCCGTGGTGGCCTGCTACAAGCGGGTCACCACAAGCCCTTTTGGCCTTGCCCGTCGCCCACTCCGCCGCGCCTGCCAGCCGCCACTCCCATGGCCGCAGCAGCTCCAGAGTGGGCCAGCGCAGCCCGGGCCGTGTCGCCGAGGCGACGCCCCCCGCTCAACCGGGCACGCCCCAGGGGGGCCTGCGCCCATCCACCCCGGGCCAAGAGTTCATTTGCAGCTCGATCGGCCTGAGCATCAAGGTGGCCGTGGGCCTGGTGGCCCTGGTGAGCCTGGCCCGCCTGGCGGGCGCTTACCAGGAGCGGCTCGACCGCTACGGCGAGATCCGCGCCGTGCTCGACATCCAGCAGGCCAAGCTGCTCAAGGCCCAAACCCGCTTTGATCAGCTGTTCAGCACCGGCGGTGAGCAGCGGCTGATCCAGGAGCAAGACCAGTGGATCGCCCCCAACCGCATGCGCGTGGTGTGGAAACAGCCGCAGCAATCGGGCGAAACCCCGTTTCCAACTGTTGAGCACCCCTAGGCCAAGCGCGGTCAGCCGCAGGCCAGTCTTTAAGTTGTTGCCCGCCGAACCCCGGGCCCCATGGTCAGCAGCGTCTCCAGCACCACGAGCAGCGCACCGGGCGCGGTGTTGATCACCGGCACCACCTCCGGGGTGGGGCTGAACGCCACCAAGGCCCTGATCGACCGCGGTTGGACCGTGGTGACCGCCAACCGCGATCCCATCCGCGCCGCCGAAGCCGCCGATGGTCTGGGCATCCCCCGCGATCGCCTGCACCACATCCGCATGGACCTGGGCGACCTGGAGAGCGTGCGGGTGGCCGTGGAAACCCTGATCGACTCCCTCGGCTTTGGGCTGGATGCCCTGGTGATCAACGCGGCCGTGTACAAGCCGCGCCTCAAGCAGCCCGAGCGCTCACCCCAGGGCTACGAGCTGTCGATGGCCACCAACCACCTGGGCCACTTCCTGCTGATCCAGCTGCTGCTGCCCCAGCTGCAGGCCTCCCAGCACGCCTCCCGGCGGGTGGTGATCCTGGGCACGGTGACCGCCAACTCCAAGGAGTTGGGCGGCAAGATCCCCATCCCCGCCCCCGCCGACCTGGGCGACCTCAGCGGCTTCAAGGCGGGCTTCCAGGCGCCGATCGCCATGGCCAACGGCAAGGCCTTCAAGCCCGGCAAGGCCTACAAGGACAGCAAGCTCTGCAACATGATCACCAC
>CAWUND010000299.1:0-1898 GCA_963923815.1 uncultured bacterium | reverse complement strand
AACTGCGGAAACGCATCGCGAAACAACCCGGAAATGCGCAGGGTCACATCCACCCGCGGTCGACCCAGGCAGGCGATTGGGATCAGTTCCAGGTCCACCAAGCGGCGGCTGGGCCCATCCCACACCGGTCTCACCCCCAGCAGGGCCAGGGCTTGGGCGATGTCTTCCCCGCCATTGCGCATGGTGCTGGTGCCCCACACGGAGAGGGCCAGGCCGCGCAGCGGTTCCCCCTGGTCCATCAGATGCTGGTCCAGCAGCAGCTCGGCGCTGCGGCGACCGAGGTCCCAGGCGGCCTCGGTGGGCAGGCCCCGCAGATCCACGCTGTAGAAGTTGCGCCCGGTGGGCAGGAGATCGGGCCTGCCCCGGGTGGGGGCTCCGGAGGGGCCGGCGGCGATGCGTCCACCGCTGAGGGCCGTGAGGAAGCTGCTGCGTTCCGCCTCCCCGCAGCGCAACAGGTCGGGCACCAACGTGGCCCCGAGTCGCTCGAGTACCGCCTGGGTATGGGCTCCGGCGCCGGGTCGGGGGGGGGCACCAGCCAGCAACGGCTCCAGCAACGCCACGGCTGACGCCTCCAGCCAGCTCACCGCATCCCCCACCCGCCGGGGGGTGGGGCACCCCAGGGCCTCCAGCCGATCCCTGTCCGACTCCTGCAGGGCATCGCCCTCCTCATCGGCCCAGGGATCCAGCTGCAAGCCGTGGTCGCGGGCCAGGGCCTGGGTGAGGCCAAGGCCACCGGGCACCGGTGGCCTTGCCAGGCAGGCCAACAACTCCTGCAGCTGCGCTGGTGCCGGCAGTTCGCCAAAGCGATGCAGGCCGGTGCGGATCTGGGCCTCCTTGAGCTCACACAGGTACCCCTCCGCCGCATCCAGGGGGTCATCGCTGGCGCCACAGGGGAGCTCCAGCTGCGCCAATTGCCCCAGGGCGCGTTGACGCAGCCCCTCCGCCCGTTCACTGCCGAGCTGGGCCGCCTCCCAGTATTCGTCGAGCAAGGCCTCCAGGCTGCGCAGGTCGCCGTGCAAACCGGCCCGGCCCAGCGGTGGGGTGAGGTGATCGAGGATCACCGCCTGGGCCCGCCGCTTGGCCTGGGAGCCCTCCCCCGGGTCATTGACGATGAACGGGTAGACGTGGGGCAACGGGCCCAGGGCCCATTCGGGGTAACAACCGGCCGAGAGCCCCAGCCCCTTGCCCGGCAACCACTCCAGGTTGCCGTGCTTGCCCACGTGACACACCAGCTGCACCTGGGCGTGCTGGCGCAGCCAGAGGTATTGGGCCAGGTAGAGGTGCGTGGGGGGCAGGTCGGGACTGTGGTAACTCAAGGCGGGGTCGCGGCCATAGCCCCGTTCCGGCTGGATCAACAGCACCACATGCCCGAAACGCAGCCCCTGGATGGGGAAGCCGGCCGGCTCCAGCTGGGGGTCCTGCTCCGGGGATCCCCACTGGCGCTCCAAGCGCCCACGGGGTTCAGCGGGCAGGGTGGCGAACCAGGTTTCGTAGTCGGCCAGGGGCAGATGGGCCAGGGGCGGCCGGTGCTGGCTTTCCGGGTCGTTGCTGCGGCCCGCCAGCAACGCCTGAATCAGGCCATCGCCATCGGCCGGGAGGGGATGGGGCCCCAGGGTGTAGCCCGCCTCCCGCAGCCAACGGAGCATGGCGGCGGTGCTGGCGGGGGTGTCCAACCCCACCCCATTGGCAAGACGGCTGTTGCGGGATGGGTAGTTGGCCAGCACCAGGGCCAGGCGCCGCTGCTGCGCTGGGGTGCCGCGCAACGCACACCAACGGGCCGCCAGCTCCGCCACCCAGCCCAACCGATCGGCATCGGGCACATAGCGCTGCAGGGCCGTGGCCAGTCGTGGATCGGCGCTGATCGGTTGTTTGAAGGCCCCCACCCGGGTGGTGATGCG
>CAWUND010000298.1:0-1931 GCA_963923815.1 uncultured bacterium | reverse complement strand
GAATTCCGCAACGGCCTGCGGGTCACCACCCCCGAAACCATGGACGTGGTGGAGATGGTGCTGGTGGGCCGGGTCAACAAGCACATCGTGAATGGCCTCAATCGCCTCGGGGCCAGGGCCGTGGGCCTGTGCGGCAGCGACGGCGGCCTGGTGGTGGCGCGCACCTACGGCGATGGCGCCAACGGCCTGGTGGGGGATGTGGCTGCGGTGGATCCGGCGGTGCTGTTGCCGTTGCTGGATGCCGGCTACATCCCGGTGATCTCCTCGGTGGCGGCCGACCGCTCCGGCCAGGCCCACAACATCAACGCCGACACCGTGGCCGGGGAGCTGGCGGCGGCGCTGCAGGCCGAAAAACTGATCCTGCTCACCGACACCCCCGGCATCCTGCGCAACCGCGAAGACCCCGCCTCCCTGATCCGCTCGGTGACCCTCTCCGGCGCCCGCGAGTTGATCGCCTCCGGCGTGGTGGCCGGCGGCATGACCCCCAAAACCGAGTGCTGCATCCGCGCCCTGGCCCAGGGGGTGGCGGCGGCCCACATCGTGGATGGCCGCACCCCCCATGCCCTGCTGCTGGAGGTGTTCACCGACGCCGGCATCGGCACCATGGTGGTGGGCCGCACCAGCGCAGTCCAGGGCTGACCCCGCCGTGGCGGACGACGGCTTGGAGCAGGCCAGGGCGGCCCTGGAGCGCGGCGATTACGGCCGCTGCCAGCGGCTGTTGGCGCCACTGCTGGAGGAGCACGGCGTGAGCACCACCTACGGCGCCGAGCTGCGCTTGCTGCTGGCCACCGCCCAGATGGGCCAGGGGGATACGGCGGCGGCGGCGGCCACCTGCCGCAGCCTGCGGGCCTGCCGCGACGCCAACCTGCGCAGCCAGGCCCGCGACCTGCAGGAGGTGCTGGAGGCCCCGGCGCTGCAGCGGCCGCGGGAGTGGTCGATGACCCTGCCCAGCCTCGGCGAGATGGAGCCCCTGGAGGGCCAGGTGCGGGCCATGGCCCGCCGGGGACGCCGCCGGCGCCTGCCGGAGCCGCCCCCCCCTCCGCCCACCGGCGCCACCAGGGCCCCCCTGGGGTTTGCGGTGCTGGTGGTGGTGCTGTTGTTGCTCACGGCCCTGCTGGGGGGCTGCGTCGACCTGGACACCACCCTGAGGTTCACGGGCCCCGGGCGGGTGCAGATCAGCCAGACCAGCCGTTCGCTCACCGGGCAGCCCCTGCCCTGGCAGCGGCAATTGGCCCGCAGCCTGCAGGACAGCCCCTTCACGATCCGCCAGCGGCACGGTGAGCTGCGGCTGCGGGCCCCCAGCCTGCCGGCCCGTCAGGCCCTGGAGCTGCTCAGCGCCAGCGTGGCCCGTGCGGCCGACCTGGCCGCGGTGGAGTTGCCGCCGCCGCAGCTGCGCAGCGTGGAGCGCAATTGGCTGCTGGGGGTACGGCAGCACATGGATCTGGAGCTGGACCTGCGGGCGCTGGAGCCCCTGCCGGGCCTCAGCCTGGCGGTGACCCTGGAGCCGCTCCAGCCCCGGGCGGTGCGGCTGGCCGAGCCGCTGCCGGTGCGGCCGTTGCCGCGGGGGCCGGGATCGAAGGCCCCCCAGGCCCTGCGCTGGCGCCTGCAGCCCGGCAGCCTCAACCACCTGGAACTCTCCTGCTGGCGCTGGAGCCGCCTTGGCCTTGGGGCCCTGGGGGTGGGGCTGTTGTTGGGGCTGGTGAGCCTGCTGCAGCGGCTGCGGCTGGCGGCTGGGTTTGGCTTGCCGCAGCTGCCCGCCTAGAGCTCCAGGGGGTCGGGGTCGATCGCCAGCGACACATCCCGGGGCAGCTGCTGGCGCAGCTCCGTTTCCATCGGCAGCGGCAGCTCCGACCGGGCCGGGCCGTGCAGCAGCAGCTGCCAGCGGCTGTTGCCCGCCACCCGGGCCACGGGCGCCGGGGCGGGGCCAATGA
>CAWUND010000297.1:0-1941 GCA_963923815.1 uncultured bacterium | reverse complement strand
CACGCTGATGACCGGAGACTTCGTCGCCGCCTGGATGCCCTCGGTGTTCGTGCCCCTTGTCGGGATCATGGGTCCTGCGGTGGCCATGGCCCTGCTGTTCAACGTGATCGAAGCCCGCGATTGAGCTCCTGCGGAGCGCTCGCCCCTTCGTTTCAGCCACCCATCCCCTTCCAACGATGACCGTGACCCCCGTCGCCGACCCCTGCGTCGGCAATCTGGCCACCCCTGTGAACAGCAGCTATTTCAGCCGCGCGTTCCTGAGTGCACTGCCCGCCTACCGTCCGGCCCTCTCGCCGAACCGCCGCGGTCTGGAAGTGGGCATGGCCCACGGCTTCTTCCTCTACGGCCCCTTCGCCATCTGCGGCCCCCTGCGTGCCACCGAGTACGCCAGCACCGCTGGCCTGCTGGCGGCCGTGGGTCTGGTGTCGATCCTCACCGTGTGCCTGTCGATCTACGGCACCGCTGGCCTCGGCCCCAACGTGCAGCCCGCCGACGCCACCATCGACAACCCCCCCGCCGATCTGTTCACCAAGGCCGGCTGGGCTGAGTTCGCCAGCGGCTTCTGGCTGGGTGGCTGCGGCGGCGCCGCCTTTGCCTGGTTCCTGGCCGGCACCTCGATCGTGTCACCGCTGGTGAAGATCGCCGGTGGCGTCTGGAGCGTCGGCTGAGCCCAACTGGCTTGAACCATCCACCCCGCCCCGGCGGGGTTTTTTTGTGGGTCGGGCTGGGCCGGCCATGGGGCGCATCCCCTGGTCACCCCCGATAGCATCGATGGGTTCTGCCAGCAGTGAGGTGGTGCAACGGGGCCCTTGGCCGCGCCGCACCGAACGCTTCGCCGGCTGGTCTTACCCCCCACAGGAGGAGGTGCCCGTGAGTTCCAGTTGTTCCATGCAGGGTCTGCTGATCGCGGAGAACGCCGGCTGATTACGGCGCCTGATCCCTAGATCAATCGGTTCCGCGCCAGAGCGGACCCGGCGAGAGCCCCCGGTCAGCCCCGCTGATCGGGGGCATCGTTTTGGGCCGCGGGCCCGCGCCGGCTCAGGTCGGGTTGGCGCATCAGGGCCACCACGCCAATCAAGCAAGGCAGGGCCAGGGTGCACAGCCGCAGCACCAGGGTCACGGCCAGGGCCTGGGAGCGGCCGGCGCCGTAGAGCATCGCCAGGCCGATGGAGGTGGCCTCACTGGTGCCCAGGCCCGCCGGCAACAACGACAGCACACCCCCCAGGCCCGTGGCGGTGCGAATCACCGCCGCCTGGCGCCAGGTGATGGGCACCCCCAGGGCGCCATACAGCCCCTCCAGCAGCCCCGCCTCCAGCAGCCAACAGGCGCAGGCCAGCACGGTGCCCACCAGCAGCGGCTTCGGTTTCATCAGTTGGCGCAGGCGGCCCATGGCCAGCAGGGCCTCCCGCAGCAGGCGGATCAGCCCCTGCCAGCGCCGATGCAGCGGCAGGCCTTCCAGCCCGTGCTCCAGCCGCTGCAACACCCGCGGGTGGGTGAACAGCCAGCCGCCAGCCCCCAGCACCAGGCCCCCCACCAGGGCCGCACTCCACACCTGCCGCCCCAGGCCCCAGCTCAGCACCAGCAGGGCGCTGGCGAGGTCGGCCAGCCGCTCCGCCAGGGTGCTGCCCACCCCCACGGTGAGCGGGAAGCCGTGGCGCCGCTGCAGCCACAGACCCCGCAGCGCCTCACCGCCCCGCCCCGGTGCGGCGATCAGGGCCAGGCCGGCGGCGTAGATGCGGGCGCCGGCCCGCAGCGGCAGCGGATAGCCCAGCCAATGCAGATAAAACTGCCACCGCCCCAGCAGCAGCACGTGGCTGCCCAGGCAGATGGCGGGACCCACCAGCCACCAAAACCACGGCAAGGCCCGCAGGCTGGAGCCCACCTGCTCGAGCCCGAAGAGGATGGTGAGCCCCAGGTAGACGGCCAGGGCGGCCACCAGGC
>CAWUND010000296.1:0-1948 GCA_963923815.1 uncultured bacterium | reverse complement strand
CAGGCCTACCGCCGCATCTTCAGCCGCTGCGGCCTGCGGGCCGTGGCCGTGGAGGCCGACAGCGGTGCCATCGGCGGCTCCGCCAGCCAGGAGTTCATGGTGACCGCCGACGCCGGCGAAGACCTGATCCTGGCCAGCGGCGATGGCACCTACGCCGCCAACCAGGAGCGGGCCGTGTCCCTGGCCCCCGAGGCGCTGCCCCTGGCCGGTGGGGCCCGACAGGGCGGTGCCGGCGAGCCCCTCGACACCCCTGGCGCCAGCAGCATTGAGCAGCTCAGCGCCGCCCACGGCATCGACCCCACCCAGGTGGTGAAGGTGCTGCTGC
The DNA here is from genome assembly GCA_963923815.1 of uncultured bacterium. GTDB lineage: Bacteria > Cyanobacteriota > Cyanobacteriia > PCC-6307 > Cyanobiaceae > Vulcanococcus. The sequence goes on along the minus strand of CAWUND010000296.1, from coordinate 1,623 downwards.
TGCTGGCCCGCTTTGAAGACGGCTGCCAGCAACCGCTGCTGGTGAGCCTGCGGGGCGACCAACAGCTCAATGAGGTGAAGCTGGCCAACGCCGTGACCGCCCGCTGTGGCGCCGAGCACGGCACCCTGCTGGAGCTGGGGCCGCTCACCCCCGAGGCCGCCGGCCGCGAGGGGATCAGCGATCTGCCCTTCGGCTACCTGGGCCCCCAGCTGGCCGATGCCGCCCTGGCGGGGGCCCGCAGCTGGCAGCAGCGCTTCCTGCGCCTGGCGGATGCCACCGCCGCTGAGCTGGAGGCCTTTGTGTGCGGCGCCAATGCCCGCGATCGCCATCTGGTGGGGGCCAGCTGGGGGGTGCTCTGCGGGGCCCCCGAAGCGCTCGACCTGCGGGCTGCCCAACCGGGCGACCGCTGCGTGCATGACGCCGCCCAACGGCTAGGGGCCAGCCGCGGCATCGAGGTGGGCCACATCTTCCAGTTGGGCCGCAAGTATTCCGCCGCCCTGGAGGCCACCTTCACCACGGAGGCGGGCCAGGAGGAGCCCCTGTGGATGGGGTGCTACGGCATCGGCGTGTCGCGCCTGGCCCAGGCGGCCGTGGAGCAGCACCACGACGCCAACGGCATCTGCTGGCCCACCGCCATCGCCCCCTACGAGGTGATCGTGGTGGTGGCCAATGCCGCCGAACCGGCCCAGCTGCAGCTGGCGGAGCAGCTCTACGGCGAGCTCCAGGCCGCCGGCGTGGATGTGCTGTTCGACGACCGGGCCGAGCGGGCCGGCGTGAAGTTCAAGGACGCCGATCTGCTGGGGATCCCCTGGCGGGTGGTGGTGGGCCGCGGCGCCGCCGAGGGCCAGGTGGAGCTGGTGCAGCGCTCCGTGGGTGAGCGCCAGGATGTGCCGGTGGCGGAGCTGCAGCCGCTGCTGTTGGAGCGGCTGGCGGCGGAGCGCCGGGGGCTGTTGGCCGCCTAGGGGCCCCCTAGGATCCGCTGCAACCGAAACGGACCCCATGGCGGCTGGATGGCATCAGTTCAAGGCTGCCGCTGGTGGAGCCCTCAAAACCCTGGTGCTGGGCCCCTGCCTGGTGCTGTGCCTGTGCCTGTCGCTGCTGCTCACCGCCTGTTCCGGCGGTGGCGGCCCGATCACCGGCAACTACGTGGAGGACACGGTGAGCGTGGCCAATGCCCTGCTCACCACCCTGGATGTGGCCGCCGATGACCCCGGCCGCGGCGCCTCGGAGACGGAGACCCGCGCCCTGATCAACAGCTACATGGCCCGCTACCGGCCCCGCCCGGATGTGAACGGTCTGGCTTCGTTCACCACCATGCAGACCGCCCTCAATTCCCTGGCGGGCCACTACGCCAATTACCCCAACCGGCCTGTTCCTGACAGCCTGCGCGACCGCCTCACCAAGGAACTCAAGAAAGCGGAAACCGGCGCCACCCGCGGCGCCTGACTTTCGATCCTTTTAGGCGATCCTTTTGACGGAGGGTCGCTTGATCTGAGATCCTCTTCCTTTGTGCTTAGAAGCGGCTTCGGGCCGCTGTGTCCTTGGCCAACGTCGTCGTCATCGGTGCGCAGTGGGGTGACGAGGGGAAGGGCAAGATCACCGATCTCCTGAGTCGCTCCGCCG
>CAWUND010000295.1:0-1953 GCA_963923815.1 uncultured bacterium | reverse complement strand
GCCACGGTGATGGTGAACAGCAACCCGGAAACGGTGTCCACCGATTACGACACCAGCGACCGCCTCTACTTCGAGCCCCTCACCCTGGAGGACGTGCTCAACGTGATCGAGGCGGAGCACCCGGAGGGGGTGATCGTGCAGTTCGGCGGCCAGACGCCGCTGAAGCTGGCGATTCCGCTGCTGCGCTGGCTCGACACCCCGGCGGGGCGCCGCACCGGCACCCGCATTTGGGGCACCTCCCCCGAATCGATCGACACCGCCGAAGACCGCGAGCAATTTGAGGCGATCCTGCGGCGCCTGGAGATCCGCCAGCCCCGCAATGGCCTGGCCCGCAGCGAAGCGGAGGCCCGCGCCGTGGCCGATCGGGTGGGCTACCCGGTGGTGGTGCGCCCCAGCTACGTGCTCGGCGGCCGCGCCATGGAGGTGGTGTACGGCGAAGAGGAGCTCAACCGCTACATGGTGGAGGCGGTGAATGTGGAGCCCGACCACCCGGTGCTGATCGATCAGTACCTGGAGAACGCCACCGAGGTGGATGTGGATGCCCTCTGCGATGGCACCGGCGCCGTGGTGATCGGCGGCCTGATGGAGCACATCGAGCCCGCCGGCGTGCACTCCGGGGATTCCGCCTGCGCCCTGCCGGCGGTGAGCCTCGAGCAGCAGGCCCTGGCCACGATCCGCGAATGGAGCAAGGCCCTGGCCCTGGCGCTGCAGGTGAATGGCCTGATCAACCTGCAGTTCGCCGTGAAGGATGGCGACGTCTACATCATTGAGGCGAACCCACGGGCCTCGCGCACGGTGCCGTTTGTGGCCAAGGCCACCGGCGTGCCCCTGGCCAAGGTGGCGAGCCAGATCATGGCCGGCCGCAGCCTGGCGCAACTGGGCCTCACCGCCGAACCGCAGCCGCCGCTGCAGGCGGTGAAGGAGGCGGTGCTGCCCTTCAAGCGCTTCCCCGGCGCCGATTCGATCCTGGGCCCCGAGATGCGCAGCACCGGTGAGGTGATGGGCACCGCCAGCAGCTTCGGGCTGGCCTACGCCAAGGCGGAGCTGGGGGCCGGTGAGGCCCTGCCCACCAGCGGCACGGTGTTCCTCTCCACCCACGACCGCGACAAGCCGGCCCTGGTGCCCGTGGCCCAGCGCCTGGCCCAACTGGGCTTCCGCCTGGTGGCCACCGACGGCACCGCCCGCAGCCTGGCGGAGGCCGGCCTGGCGGTGGACACGATCCTCAAGGTGCACGAGGGCCGCCCCAACATCGAAGACGCGATCCGCTCCGGCGAGATCCAACTGGTGATCAACACGCCGGTGGGCCGCCAGGCCGCCCACGACGACAAGTACCTGCGCCGCGCCGCCATCGACTACGCCGTCACCACCGTGACCACCCTCCCCGGCGCCCGCGCCGCCGTGGAAGGCATCGCCGCCCTCCAGGCCCAGCAGCTCCAGGTGACTGCCCTGCAGGACATGCACCCCTAGGGGGTGGTGGCGCTCACTTCACGAGTGCGTGCGGAATGTTGGGGCTGCGGGGGTCGGGCTCCAGCCGCCTGCGGCTGGGGTGGATGGTGAGGTCCATGTCCTCCATCGGCACAGCCCCCAGCAGCACCTCATCCCCCAGCACCAGGGCGCCCACGAAGCAGATTCGATCGCCGAAGGCCACCTTCACCGGCCCCACGTAAGGAACGCGTAGGGAGCGTCCATCCCCAACGGTGACCTCGCGCTCCGATTCCTGCTCCAGCTGCAGCTGGGCGGCCAACTGCTCCGGAATGCACAGCATCAATGCGCCGGAATCAGCCAGGCATGTGGTGGCCACCGGCGGCAGGTGGTGCTGGCGCGGATTGCTCAGTTCAATCGTGGCTTGCACGTAGCCCATCAATGAATCGCCGGGAGCAGCCGTTTCGCCCACGCTACGGGGCCTGGGCTGTTGCCACCTCCGTGAAATCACGGGTTGGCAGCACTTAGCCT
>CAWUND010000294.1:0-1958 GCA_963923815.1 uncultured bacterium | reverse complement strand
CCTGGGCCCGTTGGCTGCCCTTCAGCCGGGTGGATCCGCAGCGGCTGAGGGCCCGCCTGCCCGAGGTGTTGGCGGCGGCGGGGGTGGTGCTGCGGCGCGGGTGGGCCCAGGCGCTGGAGCCATCCCCGGCCGGGTGGCGGCTGCAACTGGCGGATGGCGATGGCCTGGAGGCGCCCCAGCTGGTGCTGGCGGCCGGTGCCGGCTGCCGCGCCCTGTGGCCGGCGCTGCCGCCGCAGCTGCGCTGCAGCTGGGCCGGGGTGCTGGAGCACCCGGCCGTTGGCGCCGAGCGCATCACCCTGCCGCACCAGCTGCAGCGGCCCCTGCTGGAGCGCCGTGCCGGGCAGTTGGCTGAGCCCCAGTGGGTGGTGGATGCGGGCCTGGCCCCCTGGGGTGGGGCGGCCCTGCTGGGGCAGATCAGCTGGGTGGCGCCGGGGGATGGGGCGTCGATGGCCCCGCCGGATCCGGCGTTGATGCAGGGTTGGCTGCGGCAGGCCCTGGCCGCCGGCGGCGCGCCATGGACCCAAGCCCTGGCCCAGGTGGGCCCCTACCACCAGGTGCCGGTGGCCTTCTGCAGCGATGGCCGGCCGCTGGTGGGGCCCGTGCCCCGTGCTCCGGGCCTGTGGGTGTTCAGCGGCTTCAGCGGGGCCTTTGCCCAGGTGCCGGTGCTGGCGCCGCTGCTGGCGGATTGGCTGGCGGCGCCGCCGCCGCGGCGCGAGCGGGCCCAACGGCGCCTGCAGGCCCTGGGACTGTGAGCTGAGGCAGCAACGGCGCCGCCGGGTCGCGCGGCACCGGCAGCAGCTCCCGCAGCAAGCGCGCATAGCTCACGTTCACCCCCACGGTGGCGTTGAGCCGCTGCACCAGGCTGCTGATCAGCCGCTCCTGGGTGATGGAGAGGTCGACCTCGCTGGAGAGGCCGGTTTGGTAGCGCAGGCGCACATCGCGGAAGGCCTCCAGGGCGGCGGCGACGCCGCGGCGGGCGGAGCTGAGCTTGGCCAGGCTGGCCTCGTGGTTGAAGAAGGCCGTTTCCAGCCGCAGCCGGATGGCGTTGCGCTGGGAGGCGTATTGCTGGGCGGTGGCGCTGGCCCGCTTGGAGAGGGCCCGGGCCTGGCCAGCGGTGGTGCCGGCGTCGAACAGCAGCCAGCGCAGGGTTAACCCCATCGACCAGTCGTAGCCGTTGCTGTTCACCACCGGCGACACGCTGATCGGGCAGCAGCCGCCGTAGCTGGCGTTGACGTCAAAGGTGTTGAGGTTGGTGCCGTATCCGGAGCCGTTGGCGAACAGCGACAGCTTCGGCAGCAGGGCCGCGGCGGTGGCATCCCGCTGGCGGGCCAGGGCATCGCGGGTGGCCAGGATCGCCTCCAGCTCCGGGTTGCCCCGGTAGGCCGACAGCAGGCTCTCCTCCAGGTTGAGGGGCCAGCGGGGCATGGCGCTGATCGGATCGCTGGCGCTGGGGGTTATCTCCGCCGCGAGGTTGAGCACCGTGGCCAACTGGCGCCGGGCGATGGCACGGTCGGCCATGGCCTGGATCAGGGATTCCTGGTCGCTGGCTTCGATGGCGCGGCGGCGCATCACATCCAGCCGCGGCACCAGGCCGGCTTGTTTGAGGTCGAGGGCGTCCCGCAGGATCAGCAGGTCGTTGCGCACGGCGGCATCGAAGATGCGCACCGTTTGGTCGGCCTGCTGCAGCTGGTAGTAGGCCTCGCTGATCTGCAGCTGCAGCTGGCGCAGCTGGTTGGCGTAGCGGTTGCGCTCCTGCCGCAGCCGCGCCCGCGCCGCCTGCACCGCCGGGGTGCGGGCGAAGTCGAGCAGGGCGTAATCCAGCTGCAGGCCGGCACTGCCGGTGGTGGTGGAGTTGTTTTGGTAGTAGAGGCCCCCGGCCGGTGAATAAAACGTGCCATTCACGGGCTGGCCATTGGCGCCCATCAAGCCGTTGGGGGCGAACTGGGGCCCCAGGCCCC
>CAWUND010000293.1:0-1968 GCA_963923815.1 uncultured bacterium | reverse complement strand
CGCTACATCTTCTTCGCCGATCCCGACGGGATCATCTACCTGGGGATCCCGATCAGCGGCACCAGCGGCGGCAGCGAACTGCTGCTCAGCCGCCGCCTGGAGCTCCCCCAAGACCTGCTGCAGCGCAGCCAGGGGCCGCTCATCCGCCAACACCTCAGCCCCGACGGGCAGGTCACCGATGTGTTCGTGCCGCTGGTGGCGGGCGACCGCTACCTGGGGGTGCTGGCCCTCGGCATCAACCCCAACGAAGCCGCCCTGGCCAGTGCCGCCCTGAGCCGGGAGGTCACCGTGGCGGTGTTCATCTCCATCTGGGTGCTGGTGATCCTGGGGGCGGTGTTCAACGCCCTCACCATCACCCAGCCCGTGAAGGAGCTGCTGCGGGGGGTGCGCTCCATTGCCCGCGGTGAATTCCAGGCCCGCATCGCCCTGCCGGTGGGCGGCGAATTGGGGGAACTGCTGGAGGGCTTCAACGACATGGCCTCCCAGCTGGAGGCCTACAACGAAGCCAACATCGAAGAGCTCACCGCCGCCCAGGTGAAGCAGCAATCGCTGATCGCCACCATGGCCGACGGCGCCCTGCTGCTGGATGCCGAGGGCCGGTTGGTGCTGGTGAACCCCACCGCCCGGCGGCTGTTCCGCTGGGAGGGCCGCAAGCTGGAGGGCAGCCTGGTGGGCGAGGAGCTGCCGGAGGTGCTGGCCCTGGAGCTCCAAGGGCCCCTCGACAGCCTGCTCAGCGGCGACAAGGACAGCAGCGATGTGCGCTGCAGCTTCGGTGAGCCGCCCCGCACCCTGCGGATCGTGCTGCAGTCGGTGCGGGATGCCAGCGGCGAAAGCCTCAAGGGCATCGCCGTGACCATCCAAGACCTCACCCGCGAGGTGGAACTCAACGCCGCCCAGAGCCGTTTCATCAGCAACGTCTCCCACGAGCTGCGCACGCCGCTGTTCAACATCAAGAGCTACGTGGAAACCCTCCACGACCTTGGCGACCAGCTCAGCGACGAAGACCGCAAGGAATTCCTGGCGATCGCCAACGCCGAAACCGATCGGCTCACCCGGCTGGTGAACGACGTGCTCGACCTCTCCCGCCTGGAGAGCGATCGGGTGTGGGCCATGGGGCCGGTGGAGCTGCGGCCCGCCATGGAGCAAACCCTGCGCAACTACCGCCTCAACGCCGAAGACAAGGGGGTGGATCTGCAGCTGGCGGTGGATGAGCAGCTGCCGGCGGTGCGCGGCAACTGGGATCTGCTGTTGCAGGTGTTCGACAACCTGGTGGGCAACGGGCTCAAGTTCACCGCCAGCGGCGGCCGCCTGCAGCTCACCGCCTACCCCTGGCCCGACACCTGCACCCTCGACCCCAGCACCGCCCCCGGCGGCGACAACCCCGCCTGCGCCCTCACCGCCCCGCTGCCGCGGCTGCGGGTGGAGATCGCCGACACCGGCTCCGGCATCTCCCGTGACGACCAGCAGCGGATCTTTGAGCGCTTCTACCGGGTGGAGAACGCCGTGCACACCGAAGTGGGCACGGGCCTCGGGCTCTCGATCGTGCGGGGCATCCTGGAGAAGCACGGCGCCAGCATCCGCATGGCCAGCGAGCTGGGGGTGGGCACCACCTTCTGGTTCGACCTGCCGCTCGAGCAGGCCGATGCGGCGGAACTGCAGCTGGAGCTCGAGCGGCGCAGTGCCGGCTGAGGCAACGGCCTAGAGCCGTTCGTCGCCGGACACCCCCTGCACGATGCGCGAGAGCTCGCTGCGCTCGTCGGTGTTGATGCGGTGGGGCACACCGGAGATGATCCGCTCGAAGTTGGAGAACGAATCTTTGATCTCGGGGCCGTTGCCCGTGATCATGAATTCGCGGATGCCCTTGTCGTGCCAGGAGCCGCGCATCTTGAACACGTTGAGGGCGCGGGCCATCTCACCGCGGATCTCCACGTACTGCAGCAGCAGAATCGTGTCGGTGATCGTGGAGAT
>CAWUND010000292.1:0-1969 GCA_963923815.1 uncultured bacterium | reverse complement strand
CGCTCCACCTGGCCCTTCTGGCGGCCGAAGCCCCGCACCTCGCTCACGGTCATGCCGACGATGCCGGCATTCACCAGCGCCAGCTTCACATCCTCGAGTTTGAAGGGGCGGATGATGGCCTCGACTTTTTTCATGGCGGCGGGAGCGGTCTCAGGAACGTCTGATTGGGTTGAAGTCTGGCAGGGGACTTCAGAATCCGGAAGGTCATCGCCGGGATCACCCCGCCGTGACGGGTGTATTAGGCCGCAGCTCTGGGGGCCTGGATGTGGCGATTGCTACCGCCAGTGCGCTGCGTAGCATCCGGGGCCAAGCCGATGCCCTGCCATGACCGCCGATCAGACCCGCACCCCCCTCTACGGCGAGCGGGCCATTGCTGAGGCGGAGCTGATCTGCTTCGACAACCCCCGTGTGGGTCGGGCCTACGAGATCGCCATCACCCTGCCGGAATTCACCTGCAAGTGCCCCTTCTCGGGCTATCCCGACTTCGCCACCCTGCGGCTGCTGTACCAGCCGGGGCCGCGGGTGATGGAGCTCAAGGCGATCAAGCTCTACGTGAACAGCTACCGCGAGCGCAGCATCTCCCACGAGGAGGTGACCAACCGGATCCTGGATGATTTTGTGGCCGCCTGTGCGCCCGTGTGGATGCAGCTGGAGGCGGACTTCAACCCCCGCGGCAACGTGCACACGGTGATCCGCGCCAGCCACGGCACCCGTCAGCCCTGCTGAGGCTCAGCCCCCCGCAGATCCGCCACCAGGGCGGGCAGCTCCTGGGCCAGGGCGGTGAGGTTGCGGTTGCACAGACCCCCCAGGTGCAGCTTGCCCTGCTCCGGCTCGGCGATGGCCCAGAGCTGGCGCGTGGCGATCAGGCTGAGGCCGCCGCCGGCCAGGGCGATGGCAAAGCCGGCGTACACCAGGGGCACGCCGGGATCCCGCTTGAGCAGCAGGCCGCTGGCGGGCACCACCGCGGCGATGCGCAAGGGAATCCCCTGGATCTCCACCGCCTCACCGCCGGGCACCAGGGTGCCCAGCACCTCGGCGTCGGCGGAGTAGGCGGTCACCGGCCCCTGTTCATTGGAGAGGGCCAGCAGCACCGGGTTGCTGCCGTCGGGCCGGGTGGGCAGCACGATCCCCCACACCTGCTCCCCCAGCTGGGGGAAGCTCTGCAGGGGCAGCTCCAGGGTTGGGCTCTTCCCCAGTTGCAGTTGGATGGCCGCCAGGGCCCAGTCCGCCTGGTACACGGTCATCCCCTGGAAGCGCAGGGGGTGGTTGACGCTGATGGAGCGCTGGGTGGGGGCTGAACCACCCGGCTCCAGCTTCAGCGTGGAGCGGAACTGCTCGGGTCGGCCGGCGGGATCCCGTTCGATGCCGAAGTCCTCCAGGGTCACGCTGAGCTGCGTGTCCCCGCGGCGGTTGAGCAGCTCGAGCACGTTGCCGGGCGCCAGGAAGCGCTCCAGCCGCTGGCCCCCCAGGGAACCCCAGGCGGCCCCCACCATCAGCACCACCAGGCCGGTGTGCACCAGCAGGGGGCCCACCCGGCCGCTCACCCCGCGGCGGGCCGCCAGCCGGTTGGTGTCGGGTTTCACCTGCCAGCCCCGCTGGCCCAGCAGCTGTTGCAGCTGCTGCAGGCTGGCGGCGGGATCGTTGCAGGGGATGGTTTCCGCCAGGGTGAGTTTGCTCAGCTGGCGGGGCGCGCTGTAGTCGATCCAGCGCAGGGCCGCCCGCAGGGCGGGCCATTGGCGGCGCCAGCTGCACAGGATCAGGGCCAGCCCAAGCCAGGCCAGCAGCGCCAGAAACCAGCCGCTGGAATACACGTGGTCGAGCTGCAGCCGCAGCAGCGCATCGCCGTTGAACAGCCCCAGCCAGGGTTGGGCGTCGTAGACGCGGTGGTAAAGCTCCGGGCTTTCCTTTTGGGGCACCAGGGTGCCCAGGCCGCTGGCGATGGCGATCAGGATCAGCAGGCCGATGGCCA
>CAWUND010000291.1:0-1973 GCA_963923815.1 uncultured bacterium | reverse complement strand
GAGCTGGGCATCGACCCCGACGACATGGTGTCCGTGGGGGTGAACTGCTCCCTGCAACAGCTGCTCGAGCACGGCTTCTTCCACGCCGACCCCCACCCCGGCAACCTGCTGGCCCTGGCGGATGGACGCCTCGCCTACCTCGATTTCGGGATGATGAGCACGGTGAGCCGCGAGAGCCGCACCGGCCTGATCCAGGCGGTGGTGCACCTGGTGAACCGCAACTTCAACAAGCTGTCGGGCGACTTCGTGAGCCTCGGCTTCCTGGCGGAAGACGTGAACCTTGAGCCGATCGTGCCCGCCTTCGAGCAGGTGTTTGGCCAGGCCCTGGAGATGGGGGTGAGCCGCATGGACTTCAAGGCCGTCACCGACGACCTCAGCGGCGTGATGTACCGCTTCCCCTTCCGTGTTCCGCCCTATTACGCACTGATCATCCGCTCCCTGGTGACCCTTGAAGGCATCGCCCTGAGCGTGGATCCCAACTTCAAGATCCTGGGGGCCGCCTACCCCTATTTCGCACGGCGGCTGATGGAAGACCCCGATCCCCAGCTGCGCAACAGCCTGCGCGAAATGCTGTTCGACGGCGAGATCTTCCGCTGGCAACGGCTCGACAACCTGATCAGCAGCGCCGCCAGCGGCAGCCAACTCGACCTGGACGGCCTGCTGGATCAGGTGCTGGATTTCCTGTTCTCCCCCAACGCCGGCCTGTTGCGGCAGCAATTGGTGGACGCGGCGGTGAATCAAATGGATGCGCTGGGCTGGCAGACCGCCCTGGCGGTGAGCCGCCGCCTGCCCGCCCCCCTGCTGCCCCCGGGGCTCCGCAGCCAGCAGCCAGACACCTCCGCGGTGCTTTCGCTGGAGCCCATGGCCCGGCTGGTGGCGATCCTGCGCCAACTGCCCGGGTTCGAACCGCAGCTGCTGCTGAAGCGGATCCCGCGGCTGTTGCAGGAAAGCGAACTGCGTCGCATGGGGGCCGATCTGGCCAAGGGGTTGGCGGAGCGCAGCATGGTGCGGCTGCTGCGGGATGTGCTGGTGGGCGCAGGCAGCAGCCAGCAACCGGCCTAGGGTCGGGCCCACCCATGCTCCGACCCATGCCTGCTCGTCGCCGCCAGCGTCTGGCTGCCGCCGTCTTGGGGGCGACCCTGGCCGCAGCTGCACCGGGATCCCCCCTGCTGCCATGGGCCGGCCATGCCGCCGACAACGTGGTGTTCGTGACCGGCGCCTTCCGCCGCTCCATCACCGTGGCCGATCTGGTGTATCTGGCGGAAACGGGGCAAGCACGCGGCCTGATGGCAGACGTGCTGGACGTGGCCAAGCAGAAGCCGGCGGAGATTGCCAAATTGCTCAAGGCGGAACTGGCCATTCCCCTGGTGCTCACCAGCCGCCTGCTCAACACGCGCCTCGGGGAAGCGGTGCTGGCCCGGGTGTCTCAGATCGTGTATCCCCTCTACGCCAAACGGGTGGGGATCCAAGCCCTGCGGGCCGGCATCCTCAATGCCTTGGCCCAGGGGGATGGCCGCATCAGCGCCATCAGCTTTCTGAAGGCCTACCCGGTGGCGGAGATGGAGGTGAGCCTCCCAGCCCTGCTGGCGGTGATGGAGAAGGCGCAATCGATCAGCCAGCTGGTGCAGTTCTTCACCGATTCGCCGCTCGACGGTCTGCGCAGCCCGGCGAAACCCGCCCCGTAGATTCGGTTTCAAGAGAAACCCTGCGCCCGTGCCCCTGCTGCCCTTCAGACGCCGCCCGGCCATGCAGGACTGGCCGGGACTGATCGAGGGCTACCGCAAGTGGTTGCCGGTGAGCGACAAAACGCCGGTGATCAGCCTGCGGGAGGGGGCCACCCCGCTGATCCCAGCACCGGTGATCGCCGAGCGCATCGGCAAGGGCGTGAAGGTGTTCCTCAAATACGACGGCCTCAACCCCACCGGTTCGTTCAAAGACCGGGGCATGACCATGGCCATCTCCAAGGCCAAGGA
>CAWUND010000290.1:0-1979 GCA_963923815.1 uncultured bacterium | reverse complement strand
TGACGGCGGCGGCGGTCGCGCCACTCCACCGTGGAGAGGTAGATCACACCGCCGCTCACGAACACCAGCAGGGCGGCGGCCACGATGGCCAGGAGGTTATTGAGCTCCAAGCCAAACGGAAGGATGCCCTGGGTCATGGCCGGCATTGCATCGCCCAGGGGCTGTGAATGGGCTCAGAAGTTGATGCTGCCGTCGCCGTTGCGGCCCCACACCACCATGGCGATCGAGAAGGTGAAGGTGGCGCACAGGGCGGCCCAACCCACGGTGATCAGCATGGCGTTGCAAACGTGTTGACGGCACTTTAACCAGCGCCGGGCGGCAGACTGGGGGCTCGCTGCAGGCTTGTCACGGGATGGGATCGTCGGGTCAAACGCTGCTCGATCGCCAGCGCCTCCAGGTGCCCTATCCCCATGGGCGGGTGATCGTGCTCGATGACGACCACAACACCTTTCAGCACGTGGTGGAGGTGCTCGTGCGCCATCTGCCGGGCATGACCCCCGACCGCGCCTGGCAGCTGGCCCATCGCATCGATGGGGAAGGGTCGGCGGAGGTGTGGAGCGGCCCGCTGGAGCAGGCGGAGCTCTACCACCAGCAGCTGGGGGCCGAAGGGCTCACCATGGCGCCCCTGGAGCGCTGCTGATCAGCCGAGCCGGCGGTGCTCCAGCACCTCAAACAAGGGCTGGGTGCGCAGGCGGTTGTGTTCCGCCTCCAGCACAAAGCTGAGAATTCGACCCGAGCACACCGCCACGCCACGCAACCGCTGGGCATCCGCTTGGCGCACGCTCACCAGCTGGGCTTCCGGACCCAACGCATCGCGCAGGCGATCCAGCAGCTCGGGGTGGCGGGCGGACTGCTGCGCAGCGGACATGGTCTCAGCCGTCGGAGCAATGGTCTAGCAGCCTTCCTTAGGGTTGGCGACCCCCGCCTGCCAACGCACGTCCATGGGCCGGCTGGTGATCACCCACAGCACCTACCTGGAGGGGCTGATCCCGCTGCTGAAGCGGCTGGTGGCGGATCCAGCGATCGACACCATCACCCCGGCGGTGATCGCCCGGGTGCGGGGCCGGGCCCCGGAGCTGCGCCTCAGGATTTCCACACCGATCAGCGGTGGCTGGAAGCTGGTGGCCCGCCGGGGCAGCAGCGCCCAGGAGGTGTTTGTGGTCACCGGCCTGGGGGCCGAGGAGCTGGAGCAGCGCATCACCGCCCTGATGGGGCGGGAGCGAAAAGGGTGAACCGCTGTGCCGTTCTGCCCCAGATTCCGACCTGGATAAACCAGAAGGGGAGTCAGAGCGGAGATTCGTTTCCGGCTACGGGGCCGGTCTACGGCACTGTCGCGACAGACGCCCCAAGTCGAAAAGGGAGTCAGATCAGAAAACTGTAGAAGGCAGTCACCAACACAGCAGTTCGCTGAAATCCTAGGCCCCTTGGGCCGATGGAGCGCCGTCGGGCAGGGGCCAGATGCGGCGGATTTGGTCCAACCGCTCCATGGCCTCCTGGCGGCGGGCCTGGGCATCGCCCTGCTGCAGCAACACCGTGACATGGCCGAGCTTGCGGCCCACGGAGGACCCCTGCTTGCCATACCAATGCAGGTGCAGCTGCGGCAGGGCCTGCAGGGCGGCGCGTTGCTGGGGGTAGTCGGCCTCGGGATGGTCGGCGCCGCGGGCCTCGAACCCCAACAAATTCACCATCAGGGCACCGGGCACCAGCAGCTGTGGGGCTTCGGCGCGGGCGCCCCCCACCGTGAGCAGCTGTTGGTCGAATTGGCTGAGGCTGCAGGCCTCAATGGAGTAGTGGCCCGAGTTGTGGGTGCGGGGGGCCAGCTCATTCACCAACAGCCCCTGGGGCCCATAGAACAGCTCGATCGAGAGCACCCCCACGTAGTCGAGGGCGGTGAGCAGCGATGCCGCGATGTTGCGGGCGCGCTGCTGGAGGGCATGGCTGGCCTCCACCGGCGCCAGCACCCAGTCGCACACCTGTTG
>CAWUND010000289.1:0-1994 GCA_963923815.1 uncultured bacterium | reverse complement strand
GGAGAACGGCCTGATCGCCATCGAAGACCTGTTCCACTCCACCGCCCGCCTGGTGGGCCATCCGCTCTCGCTGCGCCTGGATGGCGGCGACCTGCAGGCGATCGTGGATCAGATCGCCGCCGTTGGCGCCGCCCCGGCGCCGGTTTCCGCCTGATGGCGAACCGCGATCGGCAACGGCTGCTGCGGCTGCTCCCCTACCTGGGCCGCGACCGCCGCCGGCTGCTGTTCACCCTGGTGCTGTTGATCCCGGTGGCCGGCGCCGCCGCGGTGCAGCCGCTGCTGGTGGGCCAGGCCATCTCCGCCCTGCGCCAGGAGCCGGTGCTGGGCTGGCTGCAGCCCATGCCCCTGGCCCAGCAGCTCAACACCCTGGTGGGGCTGTTGCTGTTGGCGGTGCTGGTGCGCCTGGGCCTGCAGGGGCTGCAGAGCTTCAACGTGCAGGCGGTGGGCCAGCGGCTCACGGCCCGCATCCGCGACGACCTCTTCGCCCACGCCCTCGACCTCTCCCTGCGCTTCCACGACCGCACCCCGGTGGGCAAGTTGCTCACCCGCCTCACCAGCGATGTGGATGCCCTGGCGGAGGTGTTTGGCAGTGGGGCCGTGGGCCTGCTCGCCGACCTGGTGACCCTGCTGGTGATCGCCACCACCATGGTGGCGATCGAGCCGCGCCTGGGGCTGCTGCTGCTGGCCATCCAGGTGCCGGTGACCCTCTCGATGCTGTGGCTGCAGCGGCGCTACCGCAAGGCCAACTACCGCGTGCGTGAGGAGCTGGGCCAGCTCAACGCCGACCTGCAGGAAAACCTGCAGGGCCTGGAGGTGGTGCAGATGTTCCGCCGTGAGGGCTACAACTCCCGCCGCTTTGCCCGCACCACCGAGGCCTACCGCCAGGCGGTGAACGGCACGATCTTCTACGACTCGGCCATCTCCGCCCTGATCGAGTGGGTGTCGCTGGCGGCCATCGCCCTGGTGCTGGCCCTGGGGGGCTGGATGGTGACCGCCGGCGCCATGGGCCTGGGCACCCTCACCACCTTCATCCTCTATTCGCAGCGGCTGTTTGATCCCCTGCGCCAGCTGGCGGAGCGCTTCACCCAGATCCAGGGGGGGCTCACCGCCGTGGAGCGCATCGGCGAACTGCTGGAGGAGCCGATCGAGATCCAGGAGTTGCCGTTGGAGCAGCGCTCGGCGGCGGCGCAGCGCAGCGCCGGCCAACGCAGCAGCGCCGGCGAGGTGATCTTCGACAACGTCTCCTTCGCCTACCGCAGCGACGACCCGATCCTCACCAACCTCTCCTTCCGCATCGCCCCCGGCGAACACGTGGCCCTGGTGGGCCCCACCGGATCGGGCAAGAGCACGGTGATCCGGCTGCTGTGCCGCCTCTACGAACCGCAGCAGGGCCGCATCCTGCTGGATGGCGTCGACATCCGCGAGCTGCCGATTCCCACCCTGCGCCAACGGCTCGGCGTGGTGCTGCAAGACACCTTCCTGTTCAGCGGCAACGTGGCCGACAACCTGCGCCTCGATGCCCGCATCAGCGATCCGGAGCTGCAGCGCCTCTGTGAGGAGCTGGGCCTCCAGCCCCTGCTGGATCGCCTGCCCCAGGGCCTGGCCACCCCCCTGCGGGAGCGGGGCGGCAACCTCTCCTCCGGCGAACGCCAACTGCTGGCGGTGGCCCGGGTGGCGATCCGCAACCCCTCGGTGCTGGTGATGGATGAGGCCACCGCCTTCCTCGACCCCTCCACCGAAGCCACCCTGCAGCGCGACCTCGACCGCCTGCTCAGCGGCCGCACGGCCATCGTGATCGCCCACCGCCTGGCCACGGTGGAGGCGGCCGACCGCATCCTGGTGCTGCAGCGCGGCCGCTTGATCGAGCAGGGCAGCCACACCGCCCTGCGGGCGGCCGGTGGCCTCTACGCGCAGTTGGCGGAGCTGCAGGAGCGTGGGCTGGCCAAGCTCTGATCGCTCAGCCAGCGGTCGATCACGGCGGCGAGTCGCTGCGG
>CAWUND010000288.1:0-1995 GCA_963923815.1 uncultured bacterium | reverse complement strand
TCGCCGAGGGCTGCATCATGGCCCGCGTTTGCCACACCAATAACTGCCCGGTGGGGGTGGCCACCCAGAAGGAAGCCCTGCGCAAGCGCTTCACCGGCTTGCCGGAGCACGTGGTGAACTTCTTCCTGTTTGTGGCCGAGGAGGTGCGCCAGCTGCTGAGCGTGCTGGGTGTGGCCCGCCTGGAAGACCTGATCGGTCGCGTGGAGCTGCTGCAGCCCCGTTCGGTGCAGCTGGCCAAAACCCAGGCCCTCGACCTCTCCTGCCTGCTGGATCCGATTCCGGCTGCGGCCGACCGCGCCTGGCTGCGGCACGACACCGCCGCCCATGGCAACGGCGTGATCCTCGAAGATCAGCTGCTGGCCGATGCCGAGCTGATGGCGGCCCTCGATGGCCACGGCCACCTGGCCCGCACCCTGCCGATCGTGAACACCGACCGCAGCGTGGGGGCCCGGTTGGCCGGGGAACTGGCGGCCCGCCATGGCAACACGGGGTTCGGCGGCCAGCTGGATCTCACCTTTGAGGGGGCCGCCGGCCAGAGCTTCGGGGCCTTCGTGCTGCAGGGCATGAACGTGCGCCTGGTGGGTGAAGCCAACGACTACGTGGGCAAGGGCATCAACGGTGGCCGCATCACCGTGGTGCCCCCCGCCGGCGGCCACGACCCCGGCAGCCAGGTGATCCTCGGCAACACCTGCCTCTACGGCGCCACCGGCGGCGAGCTGTTCGCCCTGGGCCGCGCCGGTGAGCGCTTCGCCGTGCGCAACAGCGGCGCCCGCACCGTGGTGGAGGGCGCCGGCGACCACTGCTGTGAATACATGACCGGTGGCGTGGTGGTGGTGCTGGGCAGCACCGGCCGCAACCTGGCCGCGGGCATGACCGGCGGTGTGGCCTTCCTGCTGGATGAGGACGGCCGCCTGGCGGAGCGGGTGAATCCCGAGATCGTGGCCCTCTGCGAGCTCACCACCCCCGAGCAGGAAGCCCTGCTGAAGCCGCTGCTGGAGGCCCATCAGCGGGCCACCGGCAGCACCAAGGCTGCGGCGATCCTGGCCGATTGGGCCAGCTGGAAGGGCCGCTTCCGCCTGCTGGTGCCCCCCAGTGAGAAGGCCAATCTGGGGCTGGCCGAACGCCAGGCTGTGGCGGCCTGAGCCTGCTGGCCCCTGCGGTCAGACGGTTTGCCGCCCTTGGGGTTCGGCCCTCCCCCGTGCCGGGCGGTTCGCCCCACCGTGGGGTTCGGTTGGCCCCCGTGGCGGCCCCACAGGAGCTCCATAGGGTTCCGGCAGACGCAGCTCAGCGCATGCCTCCCGAATTTGCCCAGCAGATGCAACAGCTGATGGCCCGCCAGATGGCCGTGGCCTTCCTGCACCATTGCGCCCGGCTCGATGCCCCAGTGAGCTTGGTGAACGGCCGCATTGAAGCCCTCGGCGATGCCCCGGAGGCCCAGGCCCTGGAATCGGAGTTTCTGCTGGCTCCCTAACGGGGGTGCTGCGCCATCAGCCGCTGCACCTCGCCGGCGTGGTAGCTGCTGCGGGTGAGCGGCGTGCTCACCACCTGCAGAAACCCCAACTCCGTTTCGCCATGGCTGCGGAAGCGCTCAAATTGCTCCGGCGTCACGAAGCGATCCACCGGCAGATGCTTCGGCCCGGGGGAGAGGTATTGGCCGATGGTCACGATGTCGACCTGGTGTTGGCGTAGGTCGGCCAACACCGACAACACCTCGGCATCGGTTTCACCCAGCCCCACCATCAAGCCGGATTTGCTGTAGGCCCGCGGCCAGCCCTCACGCACCCGCAGCAGCAGCTCCAGCGAGCGTTCATAGATCCCTTGGGGCCGCGCTTTGCGGTAGAGCCGCGGCACCGTTTCGATGTTGTGGTTGAGCACATCCGGGGCGGCAGCCATCACGGCGGCCAGGGCGTTCCAATTGCCGCAGAAATCCGGAATCAGCAATTCGATGGTGGTGAGGGGGGAGCGCTGGCGCACCTGCTCGATGCAGGCCACGAA
>CAWUND010000287.1:0-2009 GCA_963923815.1 uncultured bacterium | reverse complement strand
CCTCCAGCCGTCCATCCCCCCGCAGGCCCATCACCATGCGGATGCGGGGGAGGTAGTAGCGGATCTGTTGCCCCATCGAGATGCTGTAGGCACCGCGGTACTCGGGGGGAGGCGATTCCAGGTCGTTGTAGACGCTGTGGAGCCCGCCGATGAAGGTGTCGTAGAGGGCCGCCCGCTCGGGCGTGAGTTCGCCGTAGCCGAAATCGACGCGGCCGTCGTGGCGGATGCCGATGAAGGCCCGCTGGCGGGCGGCGGTGCGGTTGCGACCGCGCCAGATGCGGGAGCCGAGCTTCAGATCGCCGAGGGGAACGGTGATTTCGCGGCCGCTGGCGTTCACATGCCGCTCGTACATCGGCCCAGACACGTAGGCCAGCGCGGCGCTGTCGCGGAACGCGTCCTGCTCACGGTCCCAGCCCTCCAGCAGATCGATCCGCACCTTGCGCGGATCCATATCGAGGGCGTACACCTCGTCGTTGGGCCGGTAGCGGAAGGCCAGCCCATCGGCGGGCAGATCCAGATCGCCGCGGCGTCGCTGCTCCGGCAGGGGCGGTGCGATGGCCACCAGGAAGGCCAGCAGCCCCAGGGGCACGCCGATGGTGAGCCAGCGCTTGCGCCGCCAGAGCGGCCGCTCCTGCAGCACGGGCGCCGGCGGGGGCGATGGCGGCGTGGCGGTCTCCAGGGGCTGCAGCCAGACGCAGCAAATCTACGGGGCCTTTGCGGCGCCCAGCCCCTCAGGGCAGCGCCAGCACCTCCCCGTCGGCGATCCCCCAGCGCTCCATGCCCTTGGGGCAGGGATGCCCACCGGTGAGCTCGCCAAAGGCCGGCAGCAGCAGGCGGCCCTGGCGGCGATCCAGGGCGAAGCAGGGCAGCCGCAGCCGATGGGCCCCCTGCCCCACCTGGGCCACCGGATGCAGGTGGCCGCACACATTCAGCAGGCCGGCCTGGGGCGGCGTGGCGGGGCCGTGGCTGAGCCACAGGGGGCCGGCCTGTTGCGGCGGCTGCGCCTCCAGCCCTTCGATCCAACTGCCCCGCTCGTGGTTGCCCTCCACCAACTGCAGGGGGCACCCCAGCAGCGCCGGCAGGGCCGCCAACTTCTGCCGCAGCTCCGCCGTGAGCCCGAGGGGGCCGTGGATCAGATCGCCGAGCACCACCACCAGCGCCGGCCGTAGCCGGTGGGCCAGGGCGAGCAGGCGGTTGAGGTTGGCCAGGTCGCCATCACTGGGCAGGGGAACCCCGCTGGCCTGAAAGCTCTCCGCCTTGCCCAGGTGCAGGTCTGCCAGCAGCAGCAACCGTTGCTGGGGATCCCAGAGGGCCCGCTCGGGCAACAGCTGCAGGCCATGGCCGTGCCAGTGGAGTTGGGTCAACGGCCGGCCATCACCCGCTGGTAGGCCGGGCGCTGCTGGGTGGCGGCGATGGTGGCCTGCACGTGGGGGTAGGGGCTGAGGTCGATCTGGGGAAAGAAGATCGGCAGATAGGCCAGGTAGGCGTTCACGGCGCAGTCGGCGACGCTCCAGTCGCCACCCATCAGGGGGCCGGCGCTGAGGCGCCCGTCGAGCACCTCCATCAGCCGCGGGAATTCCCGTTCGCGGTTGGAGGGCACAAACAGGGCCGTGGCCAGGGTGGCGTTGGCGAACAGCACCCACTGCTGGGCCAGCCCCCGCTCGGCGGCGGTTTGGCACTCGCCGCCGTAGCGCTCCGCCAGGTACAGCAGGATCGCGCCGCTCTCAAACAACTGCAGCCGGCCGCCGGGCAGGGCCGGATCCTCATCCACCAAGGCCGGCACCTTGCCGAAGGGGTTGATCTGGGTGAACGGCTCCTGGCGGTGCTCGCCGGATTCCATGTCGAGCAGCTGCCA
Organism: uncultured bacterium; assembly: GCA_963923815.1. Lineage (GTDB taxonomy): Bacteria > Cyanobacteriota > Cyanobacteriia > PCC-6307 > Cyanobiaceae > Vulcanococcus. The sequence continues at coordinate 154 of CAWUND010000287.1, read as the reverse complement.
GCTGTAGGGAATGCCCTTCTCCTCCATGTACCAGCGGGGCATGGAGGCGCGGGAGCGGGCTCCGCCGTAGAGGCTGAGGGTCATGGCTGCGCTGGGGCGTGGGGCTTCATGGTGCCCGCCAGTATCGGCGGCTGAGGCCACACTGGAGGGGTTG
>CAWUND010000286.1:0-2014 GCA_963923815.1 uncultured bacterium | reverse complement strand
CCTGCAGGGGCTGATGGCCATCAACGGCTTCGATTGGCTCGAGGCGCTGCTGGAGGAAACCTTCGGCGAGGAGCTCGACACCATTGAGCAGCCCCGCCACCGGCTGGTGAGCACCCAGCTGCCGATGGCCGCCTGAGGTGGCCTTCAGCATCAACACCCACGACCGCTGGGGCGTGGTGAATGTGGGCAGCTTCGAAACCCTCGAGCAGGCCCGCCAGGCCTTCCGCGACATCTGCGCCGACCCCTGGTACCGCCAGGACGGCACCGTGAAGGGGGCGGAATTGCTCGATTGCTCCGACCCCGCCGCGCCCCAACGGCTGGACTGGGTGTCGTTTCAATAGGCCACCTAAACGCCCTCTGCTCTCTGCGCTTCGGCGATCAACCGCTGCACCCGCTCCAGCAGCGACTCATTGCTGAGCCGGTTGTTGAGACGCTCCACCAGCAGGGGGAAGGCCAGGGGGCCCGGCCGGGCCGTGCGCTCCAGCCGCCAGCGGCTGGCGGCCATGCGCTCAAGGGCCGCCTGCAGCCGCGGCCGCTCCAGCTGCTCCTCCAGCACCTCCCGCCGCGCTTGCTCCAGCAGCAGCGAGTCGGGTTCGTGCTTGCTGAACACATCGAACAGCAGGGCGGCGCTGATCTGCAGCTGGCCGCCGGTTTTGTTCTGGCCCGGCATGCTCTGGTTGATCAAACCGCTCACCTGGGCGATGGCGCGGAAGCGGCGACGGCACAGCTCCGAGAGGTTCACCGCCTGCTCCAGATCCGCCTCGAGCTCGTCCACCGCCAGCAGGCTGTCGCCGTGCAGGTCGAGCAGCTCCTCAAAGGGGTAGCCCTTCGGGGCCAACAGCTCAAAGCCGTAGTCGTTCACCGACACCGTGACCGTGCTGGGCCGGTGCCGGGCCAGCCGCCAGGCCCACAGGAAGCCGATGCCCTCGTGCACGAATCGCCCTTCAAAGGGAAACACAAACAGGTGGCTGCCCTCGCGGCTGCGGCAGTGCTCCAAGAGGATTTCATCGCTGCGGGGCAGGCTGGAGAGCTCCATCTGCCGCCGCAGCAGGGGCTCCAGGGCCTGCAGCTCCGGTGTATCGAGCTCCGTCTCCCCGGCCAGGGCCCGCGCGCAGCGATCCACCTCCTGGCGCAGGTGGCCGCTGAGCAGATCCGAGAGGGCCATCTGCCCACCGGCCCAGGCGGGCACCGTGGAGCTCTTGCGGGTGGTGGCCTTCACCTGGGCGGTCATCTCCCGCAGCCGCACGAATTCCAGCTGGCGGCCGGCGAAGAAAAACACATCCCCGGGTTTGAGCCGGCCGATGAAGGCCTCCTCCACATGGCCGATCACCGCCCCGCGCACGAAGCGCACCGTGACGGAGCGGTCGGCCGTGATCGTGCCGATGTTGAAGCGGTGCAGGCGGGCGATGGCCTTGTCGACCACCCGGTAGCGATCCCCCTGCCACACCAACTTGCGGTAGCGCGGATAGGCCCCCAGGCAGCGCCCGCCGTGCTCCAGCACCTCCAGGCACCACTGCCACTGGCTGTCGCTGAGCTGCTGGAAACTCCAGCAGCGACGCACCGTGGCCAGCTCCTGCCCCGGCTCGAACCCCGGACCGCAGGCCAGGGTGGTGAGGTGCTGCAGCAACACATCCAGCGGCAACTGCGGCGGCCGCCGGTGCTCCACCAGCCCCTGCTCGAGGCCGCGGCGCATGGCGCTCACCTCCAACAGCTCCAGGGCGTTGGTGGGCATGAACAGCACCTGGGAGGTGCCCCCCGGGCAGTGGGCGCTGCGGCCGGCCCGCTGCAGCAGCCGCGCCAGGTTTTTGGCACTGCCGATCTGCACCACCCGCTCCACCGGCTGGAAGTCCACCCCCAGGTCGAGGGAGCTGGTGCACACCACCCAGCGCAGTTCGCCGGCCTTGACGCGGGCTTCGATCGCTTCCCGCTCGGCCCGGTCGATGGCGCTGTGGTGCAGGGCCAGGGCGTCCTCCATCTCCGGGCAGGCGAAGCGCAGGCACTGGTGCCAGCGCTC
>CAWUND010000285.1:0-2017 GCA_963923815.1 uncultured bacterium | reverse complement strand
TGGCGGCGGAGGGGCGGCAAAGGGGGGCTGCTGCGGATCCTATGGATGGCGGCGGCCCGCTCAGAGAAGTGCCCGCCTGGTCTGCGTGGGCCAGCGCCGCAGTTTTACGGTTTGCCCAGATGCGCAGCACTGGGGTGAGCGGGCCGATGGCGGCGCAGGGCAACGCCGCCCCACACAGCAGCTCCGTGGCGCTCACCCTGCGGGAGCGCTCGCTCTGCCACGGCATCAACCCCTGGCTGGCGCCCCTGGCGATGTGGCTCACCCAGGACGTGGCCCTGAGCGGCTTTTTCTTCGGCGGCGTGCGCGTGCTCGGGGCCGAGCACTTGCCGCGGCGGGGGCCGGTGCTGCTGGCCCCCACCCACCGCTCCCGCTGGGATGCGCTGATGCTGCCGCGGGCGGCGGGGCGGCGGGTCACCGGCCGCGATTGCCGCTTCATGGTGACCCTCGATGAGATGACCGGCCTGCAGGGCTGGTTTCTGCAGCGGCTGGGCTGTTTTCCGGTGAATCCGCGCCGGCCCACGGCGGCCTCGCTGCGGTTTGCCGTGGAGCTGTTGGAGGACGGCCAGCAGCTGGTGGTGTTCCCCGAGGGGCGGATCATGCAAGACGACGGCCCGGTGCGGCTGATGCAGGGGCTGGTGCGGCTGGCGGCCCTGGCGGAGGGCCAGGGGGTGGCGGTGCCGGTGGTGCCGGTGGGCCTGGGCTACAGCCACGGCAAGCCACGGCCCGGCGACCGCGCCGCCCTGTGCTTTGGGGAGCCGCTGCGGTTGGCCGGCCCTGAGAAGGAGCATGTGACGGCCCTCAACGCCCAGCTGCTGCGCGGCCTGGAGGCCGCTGAACGCACCGCCCGCGCCGCGGTGGGGCGGCCGTTGCAACGCCTTTAAAGTTCGGCGACTCGAACACCCTTCCGTGCGCCGGCCCCTCGCCGCTCTCGCCCTCAGCGCCCTGAGCCTGACCGCCCTGACGGCCCTAGCCCCCCAGCCTGGCCGCGCCCAGGAGGATCCCCAGAAGGTGCTGCAGGCCCCCGGTGGCCTCAACCTGGCCTCGATCAAGGCCACCGTGGCCAAAGGGGATGCCGAAGCCGCCGCCGGCAAGCTGCCCCAGGCCAAGGCGGACTACGACCAGGCCCGCCTGGCCGCCCAGAACCTGGGCCGCTTCTACCGCAACCTCAGCGGCTCCTTCCGCGGCCTCGATGCCCGCATCCCCCGGGAAATGGACCAAAAGGGCCGTGAAGCCCTGGAGCTGCAGGCCAGCATCAACCTGCGGCTGGCGGCCCTGCTGCGCCGCATGAACCAGCCCGAAGTGGCGGTGCCGCTGCTGGTGGAGGTGGTGCAGATCATGACCCCCGCCTCCCCCCAGGGCCAGAAGGCCTACCAGGGGCTGGTGGAGTTGGGGTTTGTGGAAACCCCCTACACCGCACCCCTGCCCACCGCCGGCAGCTGAGCGCTGCCTAAAGTCAGCGGCCAGATTGCTTGAGGTCATGGTCCATCCCGACCAGGTGCGGGCCGCCATCAGCCAGGCCCTGCCCGACGCCACGGTGGAGGTGGAAGACCTCACCGGCGGCGGCGATCACCTCCAGGTGAGCGTTGTGTCCAGCGCCTTCGATGGCCTGAGCCGCGTCAAGCAGCACCAACTCGTCTACGGCGCCCTGCGCAGTGAGCTGGCCAGCGAGGCCATCCACGCCCTGGCCCTGCAGACCTCCACCCCCTCCTGAGCATCAACCCATGGACGCCTCCCTGAAGCAGCGCATCGACGACCTGGTGGCCAGCAGCCCGGTCTTCGTGTTCATGAAGGGCAACAAGCTGATGCCCCAGTGCGGCTTCAGCAACAACGTGGTGCAGATCCTCAACGCCATGGCGGTGCCCTTCGAAACCTTCGACGTGCTCTCCGACATGGAGATCCGTCAGGGCATCAAGGAATTCTCCGACTGGCCGACCATTCCGCAGGTGTACGTGAACGGTGAGTTCATCGGCGGCTCCGACATCCTGATCGAGATGTACAACTCCGGCGAGCTGCGCGA
>CAWUND010000284.1:0-2034 GCA_963923815.1 uncultured bacterium | reverse complement strand
TTGAAGGCGTTTTCCAGCAGGTTGAGCAGCACCTGGCGCATGCGCCGCTGATCGGCGAACACATCCGGCAGGTCGGTGGGGATGTCGGTGATCAGCTCCAGGCCCCGGCCCACCCACAGCTTTTCCAGCTCCAGGATCGCCTCGGCGGCCACGGGGCCGAGGGCCAGGCGCTGGGGGTTGAACAGCGCCTCCCAGCGGGTGGTGCCCACCTCCAGCAGGTCTTTGGAGAGCTGTTCGATGTCGTCGAGCCGCCGGCCCAGCACATCGCGGAAGCGCGGCTGGTCGATTTGGCCCAGGTTGAGGCTCTGCAGGGCCAGTTTGGAGGCGGTGAGGGGGGTGCGCAGCTCATGGGCCACCATGCGCAGCAGCCGCTCCTGCACCCGCAGGCGCTCGATCAGGGTTTCGTTCTCCTGGCGCAGCACCAGCAATTGGTCTTCCAGCTGCAGCTCCCGCTGGGTGCGGCTGCCATCACTCTCCACGGGCCGCAGGCTCATGCCCAGGCCGCTCACCACCTCCAGCTGCTGCCAGCGGGGCAGCCAATTGCGCAGCTGATGCAGCAGGGTGTTGCCGGCGAACACCTGCCGCGGGCTGGGCTCCAGCTTGATCAGCGCCGGGGTGGCCACCAGCCGGTGCAGCTCCAGCAGCTCCGGCCGCAGGGCTGGATCGGCCACATCCAGCTGCACGTCAAAGCCGAAGTCCTCGTGCTCGAGGAAGGCCATCAGCCCCCGCAGGTCGGGCGTGGCCCGGTGGTGGGGTGAGGCCACCAGCAGCAGCTTCAGCAGCCGGCGGCTGGAGGGGTCTTCAGACGCAGCAAGATCCCCCTCCAGATCTGGAGGGTTGAGGGGGATGTTGGTGGGCTCGGCGGGGAGGAAGTCCCCTGCGGCGGGCACAGGCGGCCTGAATCCTGGAGAAATGGTTGTGACACCCTATGGGGTTTGGCCAGAACTGGTTGGCGCCGCTATGACGACTGTGACGAGTCGTTGTTTGAGGCATCGGCGGTGGCGCACCTGCGGGATCTGGTGACGCGCGTGCATCCGGTGTCTTCGGCGCGGGTGGGCGGCAGCGGTAGTCGAATTCAGCTCGACACCACCTTGCGGCGTTGGTTCAACCGCAACCTGGGGCTGTGGCGTTCGCGCCGCCAGTACTTCTTCCCCGACGACGAAGTGCTGCGGGTGGACATGCTGCTGCGGGTGCAAACCTTTGAGGACCAGGCGGAGGTGGAACCCCGCTACCGCTTCACCTGGTGGCCGGAGAAGGAATACGACTTCTTCGAGCTCAAACCGCGCTATGTGCGCGAGGGCAGCATGGATGCCACGCTCTGCGGCCACCAGCTGCGGCGTAGCCGGGGGTATCTGTGCGGCTCCCCCACCAAGAGCCAGATCCGCCAAGCCGACGAACACGAGGTGGTGTTCGAATCCCACTACCTGGAGTGGGACATCCTTGAGCACATCCGCCTGGTGGACCAGGACCGCTTCCGGGCCCGCTCGATCTATTCCTGGCGCGACGGCAACCTGGAGCTGGTGGAGACCCACCACGAGATCCGCCTGGAGACCGCCGGCCCGCCCTTGCCCGCCGACGCCTGATCGTGCAGCAGGATTGCCCCAGTTGTTGCTGCTTGCGCGTGCGCCTCACCACCAGCCGTCTCGGCCTGCTGCTGTTGCCCCTGGCCCTGGTGCTGGCTCCCGCCTCAGTGTTGGCGGCACCGGCCACCCAGGCCGACATGGCCCTCTACACGCGCTTGGCGGCCCTGAATGTGTGCATCGCCCGGGCCGGGGGCGTGGAGTTTGACAAGGCGGTGGCGATCGCCGGTGAAACCATTGCCCAGGTGATCCAGGGCCAGCACCAAGGCCGCATCAGCCAGGTGAGCGACAGGCCGCTGTCGGTGGAGGAGCTGCGCAAGGGCTCGATCAACTCCGCCGTGCTCGGCGCCGTGGAGCTGTGCCCGAAGGAGGTGCCCGATGAGGTGCGCAAGAAGGTGGATGAGGTGCTGAAGATCACCACCGAGAAGGCCCCGACCAACCCAGCCCCAGCGCC
>CAWUND010000283.1:0-2039 GCA_963923815.1 uncultured bacterium | reverse complement strand
TTCCGCTGCAGGCCGCCGCCAGTGGGCTGGAGCTGCGGATGTCGAGCCGCGGCGATGGCTTGCGCTTCCTCTCGGTGCTCGGGGGGGCCGGGCTGGAGTGGCGCCGGGGCAGCGCCGACCTGCAGCTGCTGGTGCGGGGCTCACGGCTGGCGCCGGTGGCCAACGGCTTCCTGCGCTTCCGCCAGGGGGAGCTGCTGTTGGCGGGCCAGGTGCTGCGCGATCTCGATGCGCTGGTGCTGTTCGACTTCACCGAAATGGAGGTGCAGCAGCTCAGCGCCCGGGTGGGCGAGGCGGGGCAGATCAGCGGCAGCGGCCATTTGGGGTTGGTCACCTCGGTGCCCCAGTCGCCGCGGCAGCTGAAGCTCTCGCTGCAGAAGGTGCCGATCACGGCCCCGCGGCTGAAAACCCAGGTGGATGGGGATGTGTTGGTGGGGGGATCCCTGCGGCGGCCGGAGCTCGCTGGCGAACTGCAGCTCAGCCGCGGTGCCATCGACATCAACCCCGGCGGCCTGGCCACCGCCGCCGCCCCCACCCGGCCGGTGAGCCTGCGGCAGCTGGCGGAGGCGGATTGGGACTTCCGCGAGCCGCTGTTGGTGATGGGCCAGCAGTTGGAGAGCACCGCCAGTCAAGACCTCCGCCGCTACCTGCCGAAGTTGTCGTCGGTGCAGCTCAATGGCCTGCGGCTGAAGCTCGGCCCCAACCTGCGCATCGCCGTGCCCAACGTGCTCAACTTCAACACCGCCGGCGTGCTCACCCTGCGGGGGCCGTTGGACCCCGACATCCGCATCAGCGGTGTGGTGCGGCTGCTGAAGGGCCAAGTGGGGCTGTTCATCACCCCCTTCCGGCTCGATCCCGATGCCCCCAACGTGGCGGTGTTCACCCCCAGCCAGGGGCTGATTCCCTACGTGGACATCGCCCTGCGCACCAGCGTGGCCGACAGCCCGGCGGGGGGAACCTCCTCCGGCACCAACTTCAGCACCTCCACCATCTACGACTGGAACAACGCCACCCAGGCCCCATCGCGCTCCCTGGAGCAGCTGCGGCTGGTGAAGGTGAAGCTGCAGGCCACGGGGCCGGCGGATCGGCTGATGGACAACATCACCCTCACCAGCACGCCGCCGCTGCCCAAGGAACGGCTGCTGGCGTTGATCGGAGGCAACTCCCTGGTGGGGCTGTTGGGGGCCAACGCCAGCGCCGCCCTGGCCACGGTGTTGGGCCAGTCGCTGCTCAGCCCGGTGGTGGGGGGCGCCAGTGAGTTGTTTGGCGATCGCCTCTCCTTTGCCCTCTATCCGGCCTACTTCGTGGTGCCCGATGTGGCGCCGGGCTCCAGCACCTCCACCCAGCTGCCCTCGAAGCTGGCCCTGGGATCGGAGATCGGCCTCGACCTCAGCGATCGCTTCAACTTCTCGGTGTTGGCGGCGCCGGATCGCAGCGACCTGCCGCCCCAGTTCAACCTGCGCTACCAGGCCAGCGACCGCGTGGGGGTGCAGGGCTCGATCGACACCGAGGGCCGCTGGCAGAGCCTGATCCAGATGTTTCTGCGCTTTTAGGGTGCAGGGCGGAGCGGTCACCCCATGGACCAGCTGATCGGCATTGATCTGGGCGGCACCGCCATCAAGCTGGGGCGCTTCAGCCGCAGCGGTGAGCTGCTGGCGGAGCGGCAGGTGCCCACCCCCCAACCGGCCATGCCCGGCGGCGTGGTGATGGCGATCGTGGAGGCGGTGCAGCAGCTCGATCCCGATCGGCTGGCGCCGTTGGTGGGGGTGGGGTTGCCGGGGCCGATGGATGCGGCCGGCCGGGTGGCGCGGGTGTGCATCAACCTGCCGGGTTGGGAGCAGGTGCCCTTGGCGGAGTGGTTGGAGCCGCAGCTGCAGCGGCGCGTCACCCTGGCCAACGACGGCAATTGCGCCGTGGTGGGTGAGGCCTGGACCGGTGCCGCCCGCGGTTACGACGACGTGCTCCTGCTCACCCTGGGCACCGGCGTGGGCGGTGGCGTGCTGCTGGGGGGGCAGTTGTTTAGCGGCCATGGCGGGGCGGCG
>CAWUND010000282.1:0-2042 GCA_963923815.1 uncultured bacterium | reverse complement strand
CCGGAGCGCTCGATGGCGATCCAGATGGCCCTGGGGGCGGATGTGGCCATGGCCTTCGACCAATGCCCCCCCTACCCCGCCAGCGAAGCGGATGTGGCGGCCGCCTGCCGCCGCACCCACGCCTGGCTGGAGCGCTGCATCAGCAGCCACAGCCGCGCCGACCAGGCCCTGTTCGGCATCGTGCAGGGGGGCTGTTATCCGGCGTTGCGGGAGGAATCAGCCCGGGTGGTGAGCTCCATGGGCCTGCCGGGCATCGCCGTGGGCGGGGTGAGCGTGGGCGAACCCACCGAGGAGATGCACCGCATCGTGCGCCAGCTGGGGCCGCTGCTGCCGCACGACAAACCCCACTACCTGATGGGGGTGGGCACGCTGCGGGAGATGGCGGTGGCGGTGGCCAACGGCTTCGATCTGTTCGATTGCGTGCTGCCCACCCGCCTGGGGCGCCATGGCGCTGCCTTGGTGGGCGGCGAGCGCTGGAACCTCAAAAACGCCCGCTTCCGCCACGACCACACCCCCCTCGACCCCAGCTGCCCCTGCCCGGCCTGCACGCAGCACAGCCGCGCCTACCTGCACCACCTGATCAAGAGCGAGGAGATGCTCGGCAAGATCCTGCTCAGCCTGCACAACATCACCCAACTGCTGCGCTTCACCAGCGCCATGGCCCAGGCCATCGCCGATGGCTGTTTTGCAGAGGATTTCGCTCCCTGGGACGCCGCCTCTCCGGCCGCCCACACGTGGTAGCGTCCGCCCCTAGCCCGTGATGCGTTCGCAATGGCCGCCTACGCCCTGCAGACCCTGGCCCAGCTGCCCGAGGCCTACCAGGCCTTTGCCCCCCTGATCGACATCCTGCCGATCATTCCGCTGCTGTTCCTGCTGCTGGCCTTCGTGTGGCAGGCCTCGGTGGGCTTCCGCTGATCTGATCCAAACCCACAAGCCAGCCGAGCTGGCCGGGGCGGTGGGCTGAGCCCACCGCTTTTTTGTGCCCACTCAGCCGCGGCGCAGCACCGCCCAGGCGAAGGCGGGCAGGGCCAACATGCGCCGCCAGCGGCTGGGCTCCTGCACCAACCGGTAGAGCCACTCGATCTGGAAGCGGCTCATCCACTGCGGCGCCCGCTGCTTCAGGCCCGACCACACATCGAAGCTGCCGCCCACGCCCATCCACAGGCCGGGCTGGCCGGGATGCAGCCGTTGGATCCAGGTTTCCTGCCGCGGCACCCCCAGGGCGGCCAGCACCAGGTCGGGCTTGGCCTGCAGCAGCTGCTGCTCAATCCCGGGCCACTGCTGCGGATCCTGGTAGCCGTGGATCGCAAAGGCCAACTCCAGCCCGGGGATCTCGGCCCGCAGCCGAGCCACCAGCTGCTCCATCACCTCGGGGCTGGCCCCCACCAGCGCCACCCGCCAACGGTGGGCGGCGGCGTACTCCAGCAACTGGCGCGCCAGCTCAATGCCGGGGCTGCGCCGCACCCGGTAACCCTGGCGCCCCAAGGCCCACACCACGCCGGCCCCATCGGGGATCACCAGGTCGGCCTCGGCGATGGCGGAGCCGAGCTCGCGGCTGGCCCGGGCCGCCATGGTCATCTCGGCGTTGAGGGTCACGATCTGGCCGCCGCCGCGCTGCTTGAGCTCCAGGGCCGCCGCAAACACGTTGGCGGTTACGGCCACCTGCACCCCGAGCACGCGGGTCACCTGCCAGGAGGGGGGTTGATCCGGTCCGGAGAAGCCGGTGCGGGTGGCGTCCGTCGCCATTGATGCCATCGAGCGCAGAGGCCACGCGGGAGAATCTATGGCTCACCGCCGGCTACGCCGCGGCCCAGCCCCGCCGATGACCCTCAGCAGCGCCCCGATCGCCGGCCAGGCCGCCCCGCTGCAGCTCAGCGCCGCCGAGGCCTGGCAGCGTCTGCAGCAGCTGGATGCCCAGATCGAGCGGGTGGTGCTGCAGCGGCAGCACCCTGTCACCGGCCTGTTGCCCGCCAGCACCGCCCACACGGTGCACGGCAACTACGGCGACGCCTGGGTGCGCGACTGCGTGTATTCGATCCAGT
>CAWUND010000281.1:0-2046 GCA_963923815.1 uncultured bacterium | reverse complement strand
TGCTGCATGTTGTGGGTCACGATCACGATCGTGTAGCTCTTCTTGAGCTCATGCATCATCTCCTCAATCTTGAGGGTGGAGATCGGATCCAAGGCGGAGCATGGTTCGTCCATCAGGATCACCTCCGGCTCAATCGCAATCGCCCGGGCGATGCACAACCGCTGCTGCTGGCCGCCGGAGAGGGCATAGCCGCTCTCCTTGAGTTTGTCCTTGGTTTCATCCCAGATCGCCGCCTTGCGCAGGGAGCGCTCCACCAGCTCATCCATGTCGCCGCGGTAGCCGTTGATCCGTGCCCCAAAGGCGATGTTCTCGTAGATGCTCTTGGGGAAGGGGTTGGGTTTCTGGAACACCATGCCGATGCGGCGGCGCACCTCCACCGGATCCACATCGCGGGCGTAGAGATCCTGCCCATCGAAAATCACCCGGCCCTTGAGGCTGCAGCCCTCGATCAGGTCGTTCATGCGGTTGAGGGCCCGCAGCACCGTGCTTTTGCCGCAGCCCGACGGGCCGATGAACGCCGTGATCTGGCCGCGGGGGATCTGCATGTACACGCCCCGCACGGCTTCGCTACCGCCGTAGCTGATGGTCACGTTCTCCAGATCGAGGCAGGGGCGGGTGCCTTGCGGAGTGCGGGCCATGGTGGGTGCAGAGCTGGTCATGGGGAAGTGGAGGTGGGAGGGATCAGAGCGGCGGCAAACTCACGCCTGGGCGAAGCGTCCAAGCCAGCGGGCAAACAGGTTGGCGGCCAGGATCATCACCACCAACACAAATGAGGCGGCCCAGGCCAAGGCGATCTGGGCCTCGTAGGGCATGATCGCGAAGTTGAAGATCAACACCGACATGGTGGCGATCGGGTTGAACACCCCCTCAGGCCAGAAGGGTGAAAAGAGGGCGGTGAAGATCAAGGGGGCCGTTTCACCGGCGGCCCGGGCGATCCCCAACACCACACCGGTGGCGATGGGGGTAAACGCTGAAGGCAAGGTGACCTTCACGATGGTGACGAACTTGGAGGCACCGATGCCAATGGCCCCCCAGCGGAGCTCATTGGGCACCAGCTTGAGGGCCTCATCGGTGGTTTTGATCACCGTGGGCAGCATCAACACCGCCAGGGCGATGCCGCCGGCCATGGCGCTGTAGCTCTGATCGAAGAACACCCGCGTGCTCACGATCAGGCCATACACAAACACGCCGCAGATGATCGACGGCACGCCGGCGAGCACGTTGGTGCCAAACCTCACAAACTGGGCAAACTTGCCCGACTGGCTGTATTCCGCCAGGTAGATCCCCCCGCCAATCCCCACGGGGATGGCGATCAAGCTGGCGATCAGGGTCACCACCACGGTGCCGATGATGGCGTTGCCGATGCCGCCGCCATCGAGGCCAGGCGGCGGGGGCAGCTGGGTGAGCAGCTGCAGGCTGATCAAACTGCCCCCCTTCACCAGCACGTAGGCCAGCACCAGCACCAGGGGCAACACCGCGATGGCGGCAAACACACCTGCCAGACAGGTGTATAGGAGGTTCCAGCGGTTGCGGGGCAGCTGGGCCTTGAAGCGCAGGGAAGAGCGCTGAAAACCACTCATGGCCATGGCGCCTGAGCTACTGGAGGTGGAGGAATTGAAAGCCATGGCTCAGCTGTATTTGAGGCTCAACCGCTTCACCACCCATTGGGCCAACAGGTTGACCACCAGGGTGAGCACCATCAACACCAGGGCGGCGTACATCAGGGCCGACACCTGCAGGCCATCGGCTTCGCCGAATTGGTTGGCCAACATCGAGGAAATCGTGTTGCCGGGGGCCAGCAAGCTCCAGCTGAACTTGGTGGAGTTGCCGATGATCATGGTGACGGCCATGGTTTCGCCCATGGCACGGCCCAGGGCCAGCATCACGCCGCCGGTGATGCCCGACACGGCCGCCGGCAGGATCACCTGAAGGATGGCGTCCCAGCGGGTGGTGCCCACGCCATAGGCCGCCTGCCGCAGCTCCACCGGCACCTGCTGAATCGAATCGCGGGAGATGGCCGTGATGATCGGCAGGATCATCACCACC
>CAWUND010000280.1:0-2047 GCA_963923815.1 uncultured bacterium | reverse complement strand
CCGCCTCCTGCACCACCAACTGCCTGGCCCCCGTGGTGCAGGTGGTGCACGGGCAGTTCGGCATTCGCCACGGCGCCATCACCACCCTGCACGACGTGACCAACACCCAGGTGGTAGTGGATGGCTTCAAGGGCGACCTGCGCCGCGCCCGCTCCTGCCTGCAGAGCCTGATCCCCACCACCACCGGATCGGCCAAGGCCATCGGCCTGATCTTCCCGGAGCTGCAGGGCAAGCTCAACGGCCACGCCGTGCGGGTGCCGCTGCTCAACGCCTCCCTCACCGACGCGGTGTTTGAGCTGGAGCAGCCCACCAGCGTGGAAGCCGTGAACGCCGCCTTTGAGGCCGCAGCCCAGGGAACCCTGCGGGGCATCCTCGGCTACGAAACCCGGCCGCTGGTGTCGGTCGACTACGTGAACGACAGCCGCAGCGCCATCGTCGACGGGTTGTCGACGATGGTCGTCAACGGCACCCAACTGAAGGTGTACGCCTGGTACGACAACGAGTGGGGCTACAGCTCCCGCATGGCCGACCTGGTGTGCCATGTAGTGGGGATGGATGAGGGCTGATGGGTGTCAACGCATGAAACCGCTCTCCGGCCTGCAGCAATACGGGGTAATCACCGCCAATTACTGGGCCTTCACCCTCACCGATGGGGCCCTGCGGATGCTGGTGGTGTTCCACTTCCACCAGCTCGGCTACAGCAGCCTCGAGATCGCCTTTCTGTTTCTCTTCTATGAGTTCTTCGGCATCGTCACCAACCTCGCCGGGGGCTGGCTGGGGGCGCGCTTTGGCCTGAGGCTCACCCTCTGGGCGGGCACCTTGCTGCAGGTGGCGGCCCTGCTGCTGCTGATTCCCGTGGCCGATAGCTGGCCCAAGGCCCTGAGCGTGGCCTACGTGATGGGCGCCCAAGCCATCAGTGGCATCGCCAAAGACCTCAACAAGATGAGCGCCAAAAGCGCCATCAAAACCGTGGCCGGCGAGGCGGAGCTGTTCCGTTGGGTGGCGATCCTCACCGGCTCCAAAAACGCCCTCAAGGGGGTGGGCTTTTTCCTGGGGGGCGTGCTGCTCACCGCCCTGGGCTTCAACCAAGCGGTGGCGCTGATGGCGGCGGGCCTTGCAGTCTCCTTCCTGGGCACACTCGTGCTGCCGGCCGACATCGGCCGCATGAAACAAAAACCCGCCTTCACGGCGCTGTTCTCCACCAGCGCCGGCATCAACACCCTGGCGCTGGCGCGCTTTTTCCTCTTCGGTGCCCGCGATGTGTGGTTTGTGGTGGCGCTGCCGGTGTTCCTGGAGGCCACCCTCGGCTGGCGCTTCTGGGAGGTGGGGGCCTTCATGGGCCTGTGGGTGATCGGCTACGGCGCCGTGCAGGGGGCCGCACCCGCCCTGCGCCGCAGCTGGGGCCAACGACGCCCCCCCAATGCCGCCGACCTCAGCTTCTGGAGCGCCGTGCTCACCGCCATTCCAGCGCTGATCGCCGTGGCCCTGTGGCGGCAGGTGGCCAACCCCGCCGTGGCGGTGGTGGGGGGCCTGGTGGCCTTCGCCGTGGTGTTTGCGATGAATTCCTCGATCCACAGCTACCTGGTGCTCGCCACCAGCGATGCCGACGCCGTGAGCCTCAACGTGGGCTTCTATTACATGGCCAACGCCGCCGGCCGCCTGCTGGGCACCCTGCTCTCCGGTGCGCTGTTTCTGGTGGGGGGGCTGCCGCTCTGCCTGTGGGCCTCCAGCGCCCTGGTGGCCCTGGCCTGGCTCACCACCCAGCGCCTCAAGACAGCTTGAACACCGCCCGGATGCGGTCGCTCTTGCTGGGGCAGAGCATCGGCGCGTAGTAGCGCACCGCCGCCCGCTCCACCTGCTCCGGGGTGATGCCGGTGAAATCAATGGCGGCCTGGGCGTATTGCTGCTCCAGCTGGCTGGTGAGCTGGCCGCCGTTGAAGCGGGTGCCGATGCTGTCGCACAGCAGCTGGGCGTACAGCCGGGCGGCACAGCCGGTGTTGCCGTAGCTGGCCACGCACCCCACCAGATCGGTGTCCGCTGCCGGCGG
>CAWUND010000279.1:0-2051 GCA_963923815.1 uncultured bacterium | reverse complement strand
GAGCGCTTCGATGGCCACGGGTTTCTGGAGCAGGCGCTGCAGTGCGGTGCCCAGGCCGCCCTGGTGCAGCGCGACCGCGCCAATGCCGCTCCGGCCGGACTGCTCCATTGGCTCGTCGATGACACCCTCGACGCCTACCAACAGGTGGCGTTGCTGCACAGGCGCCAGCTGCAGGCCCCGGTGGTGGCGGTGACCGGCTCCGCCGGCAAAACCACCACCCGCGAGCTGATTCGTGCCTCCCTGGCGCCGCTGGGGCCGGTTGTGGCCAGCAGCGGCAACGAAAACAACGACATCGGCGTGCCCCTCACCCTGCTCAAGGCCGGCACGGGCACCCGGGCCGTGGTGGTGGAGATGGGCATGCGGGGCCTCGGTGAGATCGATCGGCTCAGCCGCACCGCCGAACCCTCCGTGGCGGTGATCACCAACATCGGCACCGCCCACATCGGCCGCCTCGGCAGCCGCGAGGCCATCGCCACCGCCAAATGCGAGATCACCAGCCGTCTCCACCCCGAGGGCCTGGTGGTGATCCCCGCCGGCGATCCCCTGCTGGAGGCGGCGCTTGCACGCGCCTGGGCTGGCCGCACCCTGCGGGTGGCCTTGGCCGATGACCCCGGCGCCGGCGAGGCCAGCCTGGTGGGCCAGTGGCAACCCGAGCAAAATTTCCTCCTGGTGGAGGGCGAGCCGGTGCAGCTGCCCCTGGAGGGGCGTCACAATGCCCGCAACCTTCTGCTGGCCCTGGCGGTGGCCCAGCACCTGGGCGTGCCCTTGGCCTTGCAACGGCAGCTGGATGTGGCCGTGCCCGGCGGCCGCAACCGCCGCCTGCAGCAGGGGGGGCTCACCGTGCTCGATGAGACCTACAACGCCTCCCCCGAGGCCGTGCTGGCGGCGTTGGATCTGCTGGCCAGTCAGCCGGGTCGCCGCTTTGCGGTGCTTGGCACCATGCTCGAGCTCGGCGACCGCAGCGTGGAACTGCACCGCGCCGTGGCCGAGCGGGCCGTGCAGCGGGGCCTCGATGGACTGGTGGTGGTGAGCCGCGGTGCCGAGGCCGAGGCCATGGCCGCCGCGGCCGCCGCCCTGCCCCGGTTGGCGGTGGTGGACAGCCCGGAGGGGGCGGCCGAGCCCCTGGCCCACTGGCTGCAGAGCGGCGATGTGGTGCTGCTCAAGGCCAGCCGCGGCGTGGCCCTGGAGCGGTTGCTGCCGTTGTTGCCGGAACTGCCTTGAGGGTCTTCGGCGCGGTGTACGCCCCTTAGTCAGCCTTAGTCAGACCCCGTACACCAGTCAGACCCTGCACACGAGTCAGAGCCCGTAAACCAGGCAGCCCCCCATACCGCGCAGCCCAGTACACCGCGCAGCCGGTACCCGCGCGCGCCCAGACAACGCCCCAGCCGACCTGCAGCCCCGGTGGCCGCCGCCCGCCGCCGCCGACATGCTGGGACCACCCACGCCGCAGCCCCCCCGATGCTGTTCAACCTGGATGCCCGACTGCAGTCGCTGCGGATGGTGGCTGGCCTGGCGGAGTTCCTGAAGAACCCCGGCTCCCTCGACAGCGTGTTCAAGGTGGCCGGCAGCCTCAAGAGCAGCCCGATGTCGGCGCAGATGTTTCGCCATCTGCTGGCCAACCCCTCAATGGCGGAGCTGGTGCAGGCGGGCTGGCGCCCAGCCCCGATCGACCTCGACTCCCTCGAGCAACTGCCCGCCGGCAGCCTCGGCCATGTGTATGCCCACCAGCTGCGCAGCCAGGGGCTTAGCCCCGCCAGCCTGATCGACCCCACCCCCATCCAATCTCCGCAGGATTACGTGGTGCACCGGCTGCGGGAAACCCACGACATCGTGCACGTGCTCACCGGTTTCGGCACCGACGGCCCCGGGGAGTTGGGCCTGCAGGCCTTCAACCTGGCGCAGAACCGCTCCCCCCTGGCGGCGATGCTGATCTTCGGGGGCATGCTCAAGTGCCTCCAGAACGACGAGCCGCTGGAGCCGTTGCTCAGTGCCCTGGCGCGGGGCTTTGAGCTGGGGCTGAAGGCCCCCTGCGTGATCGCCCATCGCCTGGA
>CAWUND010000278.1:0-2060 GCA_963923815.1 uncultured bacterium | reverse complement strand
CGGTGGTGGTGGATTTCTCCAGCCCCAACATCGCCAAGGAGATGCACGTGGGGCACCTGCGCTCCACGATCATTGGCGACTCCCTGGCGCGGGTGCTGGAGTTCCGCGGCCACCCGGTGCTGCGCCTCAACCATGTGGGCGATTGGGGCACCCAGTTCGGCATGTTGATCACCCACCTCAAGCAGGTGGCGCCCGAAGCCCTCAACACCGCCGATGCGGTGGACCTGGGCGATTTGGTGGCCTTTTACCGCCAGGCCAAGGCCCGCTTCGACGACGACGAGGCCTTCCAGACCACCTCCCGGGAGGAGGTGGTGAAGCTGCAGGGGGGCGATCCGGTGAGCCGCAAGGCCTGGCAGCTGCTGTGCGACCAGAGCCGCCGCGAATTCCAAAAGATCTACGACCGGCTCGACATCCGCCTCAGTGAGCGCGGCGAGTCGTTTTACAACCCCTACCTGGAGGGGGTGGTAGCCGACCTCAATGCCTCCGGTTTGTTGGTGACCGATGACGGCGCCCGCTGCGTGTTCCTCGAGGGGGTGAGCGGCAAGGACGGCAAAGCCCTGCCCGTGATTGTGCAGAAGAGCGACGGGGGGTTCAACTACGCCACCACCGACCTGGCGGCCATCCGTTATCGCTTTGGGGCCGCGCCGGAGGGGGATGGCGCCCGCCGGGTGATCTATGTGACCGACGCCGGCCAGGCGAACCATTTCGCCGGCGTGTTCCAGGTGGCCCGTCGCGCCGGCTGGGTGCCCGGCGACGGCCGCCTCGAGCACGTGCCCTTCGGCCTGGTGCAGGGGGAGGACGGCAAGAAGCTCAAGACCCGTGCCGGCGACACGGTGCGCCTGCGGGATCTGTTGGATGAGGCGGTGGAGCGCTCGGAGGCCGACCTGCGCCGCCGCCTGGCGGAGGAGGGCCGCAGCGAAGACGAGGCCTTCATCCAGCAGGTGGCCACCACCGTGGGCCTGGCGGCGGTGAAATACGCCGACCTCAGCCAGAACCGGATCACCAACTACCAGTTCAGCTTCGATCGCATGCTGGCCCTGCAGGGCAACACCGCCCCTTACCTGCTGTATGCGGTGGTGCGCATCGCCGGCATTGCCCGCAAGGGGGGTGATCTCGATGGCGGGGCGGTGGCCGATGGGCCGTTGACGTTCACCGAGCCCCAGGAGTGGGCCCTGGTGCGGGAGCTGTTGCGCTTCGACGCGGTGATCGCCGAGGTGGAGGAGGAGTTGCTGCCCAATCGCCTCTGCACCTACCTGTTTGAGCTCAGCCAGGTGTTCAACCGTTTCTACGACCAGGTGCCCGTGCTCAAGGCCGAGCCCGCGGCGCGCCCCCCGCGCCTGGCCCTCTGTCGCCTGACGGCCGACACCCTCAAACTGGGGTTGGGGCTGCTGGGCATCCCCACCCTTGAGCGGATGTGACGGGAGCACAGATGGGCGAGCTCGGTGGCACGGCAGGCCCCCCGGCACGGCCGGAGGTGGAGGGGCTGCACGCCTACAGCGCCCCCCTGGAGGGCCGGCGCGGCCTGTTGCGGCTCGACTTCAACGAGAACACCGTGGGCCCCAGCCCGCAGGTGGTGGAAGCCCTGAGGGCCATCCCCGCCGACCACATCGCCATCTACCCCGAATACGACGGCCTGCGCGAGGCGGTGGTGGCCAGCCTGCCTTGCCCCCTCAAGCCCGAGCAGGTGGGCCTGTTCAACGGCGTTGATGCCGCCATCCATGCGGTGTTCCACGCCTACGGCGACCGCGGTGAGACGCTGCTCACCACCGCGCCCACCTTTGGCTACTACACCCCCTGCGCCCAGATGCAGGGCATGGCGATTGAGGCGATTCCCTACGAGGGGGAGGCTTTCGCCTTTCCGTTGGAGGCGATCCGCTCGGCCCTGGCCAGGCGGCCGCGGCTGCTGCTGATCTGCAACCCCAACAACCCCACCGGCACCCGACTGGAGCCCCAGGCGATCCTGGCGCTGGCGGCCCAAGCCCCCGACACCCTGGTGGTGGTGGATGAGCTCTACGAAGCCTTCACCGGCGACAGCGTGCTGCCCCTGGCGGATTTCGCCG
>CAWUND010000277.1:0-2084 GCA_963923815.1 uncultured bacterium | reverse complement strand
TGGTGAGCCACCTGCGCTACATCCGCCAGGAGCTGCGTGAAATGCACCAGGGCGTGATGGAAGACGGCCTGCTGCCTGAAGCCGGAGAAGTGCGCGGTGTGATGGCCCAGATGGAGGCCCTGCTGGAGTTGCTGGAGGGCAAGGGAGCCCGTAAGAAGGACAGCGACGGCTGATCGCCCCGTTGAACAGCGCCCCCCCGCCGCAACGCACCCGGCTGCAGCAGAGCCTGGGGGGGGCCTGGCCCCGGCTGGAACAGTGGGCCGCCAACCCCTGGCGGCGCCTGTCGTTGCTGTTGATGGTGCTGTTGGTGGCGTTTGTGATCGGCAACGCCATCGGCACTGTTTCAGGAGCCCGAGCCTTCCTCGATCCGGTGGCGGCCCTGCTGTGTGTGGTGCTGATTGAGCTGGCGATTCGGGTGCGGGGCCCCCTGCGCCGGCGCCCCGGCGACCGCCTGGGGCTTGAGCTGGTGGACATGGGCCGGCTGGGCTTTAGCTACGGCCTGCTGCTGGAGGGCTTCAAGCTGCTTTGAGCGGCGGCTCCGCCTCAGCTGGCGGCCAGGAGATACAACAGCGCCATCCGCACCGGAATGCCGTTGGTCACCTGCTCCTCCACCAGGGAGCGGTGCGGATCATCGAGGAGGGCGCCACTCAATTCCACGCCGCGGTTCACCGGGCCGGGATGCAGCACCGGCACAGCGGCGCCGCAACGCTCCAGCCGGGCATGGGTGAGGCCGTAGTGGCGGTGATAGCTCTCCAGGCTGGTGAGCAGTTGCTGGGTCATGCGCTCCTTCTGCAGGCGCAGGGTCATCACCGCATCGGCACCGGCGAGGGCCTGATCGAGATCGCGCTCAATCCGCACCGTGCCCCGTTGCGCCACGGGATCGCTGGGCTGCCCCGGAGGTGGTGCCGCCACGAAGGCCGCAAAGGCATCCGGCAGCAGGGTGGGGGGGCCGCAGAGCACCACATCGGCGCCGCAGGCGGTGAGGGCCCAGAGGTTGGAGCGGGCCACCCGCGAATGCAGCACATCCCCCACGATCACGATGCGCCGGCCCTTCAGGGCCTCAGGGGTGGGGGCCTCCGGCGCGAAGTGGCGCGCCAGGGTGAACAGATCGAGCAGCCCCTGGCTGGGGTGGCTGTGGAGGCCGTCGCCACCATTGAGCACCGACACCCGCTCACCACTGGCATCGAGATCCCGGGCCAGGCTCGCGGGCACACCGGTGCAACGGTGCCGCACCACCAGCAGATCAGCCCCCATGGCCACGTAGGTGCGCACGGTATCCAGCAGGCTTTCGCCCTTGCTCAGGGAGCTGGAGGAGGGGGAGAAGCTCTGCACATCGGCCGAGAGGCGCTTGGCCGCCAGCTCAAAGCTGCTGCGGGTGCGGGTGCTGGGCTCAAAAAACAGGGTGGTCACCAGCCGGCCCTGCAGGGCCGGCAATTTGCGGGCTCCGCTGGTGGGCATGGCCCGAAAGCGCTGGGCCAACTCCAGAACCGTGGCGTAATCCTCAAGCGAAAAGGCCGCCAGATCGAGCACATGGCGGTGGCTCCAGTCGCTCAAAGCTGCCTGCAGATCACACCTGCAGGCTAGAAGCCCGCGGCGCCGGCGGCCACGGCCCAGGCCTCAGCGGCGGGTGGGTTGCGATCGCCCCGCGCCCGGCGGCTCACGCTGCGGCTACGGCGCAGATACCAGCGCCATGGCAACTCCTGCCCCTGGCTGATGCCAATGCGGCTGGTTTGGATCCGATCCGCCGGGCCAATGGCGGGCCAGGCGGCCGGCGGCGGGGCCAACCAGAGCCCCCGTTCCGGAGCGGCCGGCTGGGCGTCGTGACGCCGATCCAAGCCAAAACGGCGGGCCAACAACGCCGGTCCAGCGGCCACCCGCTCCGCTTCCCCGGGCAGGGCCACCGCCCGCAACAGCACCCCGTTGGCCCAGTCGGCGCGGCCGGTCACGACGTTCACGCAGTGGTGAATGCCATAGCTGACGTACACGTAGAAGCACCCAGGCTCACCAAACAGCGTTTCGTTGCTGGGGCTGCGGCGGCGGTAGCCGTGGCAGGCGGGCTCCTCTTGCGAATACGCCTCCGTTTC
>CAWUND010000276.1:0-2086 GCA_963923815.1 uncultured bacterium | reverse complement strand
ACCATGGACCGGCGTGTCGTTGACCCCATTCTGCGGCGCTGCCTAGAGTTGCGCCCCTGCCCACCTGGCGGAATTGGTAGACGCGCTGGGTTTAGGTTCCAGTGGCTTCGGCTGTGGGGGTTCAAGTCCCCCGGTGGGCATGGCGGCCGGCGGCTGCGCTTCCAGGGGCTGCCTCCTTAAGGTGGTGCGTCGATGAACGCGCTGGCTGCCCAGGCGATGACCCAGGCTCTGGACCAGCCCCTGCCCGCCGTGGAAGCCGTTGGGGCCAGCGCTGAGCTGCGGGCGTCGGTGAGCGCCGTGCCGCGCCAATACCTGGATCCGCCCGCCCCGTGGAACCCCACCGTGGGCCTGTTTTTGGGGGGCTACGGCTTGGCGGCCCTCACCATCGCGGGCTGGTTTGTGTGGGGATGGCCCCTGCCGGTGCTGTTGGCCACGGGCTTCCTGGCGCTGCACCTGGAGGGCACCGTGATCCACGACGCCTGCCACAACGCCGCCCATCCCCATCGCTTCTGGAACGCGTTCATGGGCCATGGGGCGGCCCTGCTGCTGGGCTTCAGCTTCCCGGTGTTCACGCGGGTGCACCTGCAGCACCACGCCCATGTGAATGATCCGAAGCACGATCCGGATCACATCGTGAGCACGTTTGGCCCGCTGTGGCTGATTGCGCCACGCTTTTTCTACCACGAGTATTTCTTCTTTCAGCGGCGGTTGTGGCGCCGTTATGAGTTGTTGGAGTGGGGCATCGGCCGCGGCATTTTCTTTGCGATTGTGGCCGCCGGCATCAAGTTTGGCTTCCTCGATTTCATCTTCAATTGCTGGTTTGCCCCGGCGCTGATGGTGGGCGTCACCCTGGGCCTGTTCTTCGATTACCTGCCCCACCGGCCGTTTCTGTCACGCAACCGCTGGCACAACGCCCGCATCTACCCCAGCAGGGTGATGAACTGGCTGATCATGGGCCAGAACTATCACCTGGTGCATCACCTGTGGCCGTCGATTCCCTGGTTTGAGTACCGGCCCGCGTATCACGCCACCAAGCCGATCCTCGATGCGAAGGGATCACCGCAGCGCTTGGGGCTGTTTGAGAGCCGCAGCGATTTCACCAACTTCCTCTACGACATCGTGCTGGGGGTGCGCAGCCACCGCCGCCGCCGCAGCAAGCTGAGGCCGATCGCTGGCCTGCTGCCCAGCTTCCGGGCCCGCCGCCACATCGTGGCCTTGCTGCACCGCACGGCGGTGTCGCCCAAGCGCTAATGGGGCTGGTTCGTTAGTCGGCCAGGATTTTCGGCACCCGGAAGAAGTCGCCCTCCCGCTGCGGGGCTTCATCCAGCAGCTGTTCGCGCACGGCGGTGGGCACCACCACGTCGTCGCGGGTCACATTCACCACCTCCACGGCCCGGGTGGTGGGGGGCACGCCCTCGGTGTCCACCGCCTGCAGGTGATCCACGTAATCGAGGATGCGCTCCAGCTGGGAGGTGTAGGTGGCGATCTTGTCGTCGGGCAGCTCCAGCCTGGCCAGCTGGGCCACCTTGCGAACGTCGTCGGCGCTGATGTTGCTCATGGGGCGAACCTAGCCGGCCGGCTCCTCCAGAAAGCGCTGCAGATCGGCCGTGAGGGCCGTGGCGGCCACATCCAGGAAGCGCGCGCCAGCCTCGGCGCTGGCCAGGTAAGGGTCGGAGCCCATGCGGCCATCGGGGTGGCGGCGGCGGAAGTCGTCGGGGCCATGGATCGGGCCGGCGGGGGCTGATTCCGGCAACGGCCGCTGCTTGCTTTGCAGGCTGGGCTCCAGCTGCAGGGTGATGGCGATTTCGCTGGGGGTGGCGTGGTGGCCCTCGCGATCGCCGTACAGCTCCCGGGCCAGGGCCATCGCCTCGGGGGCCATGAACCAGTTGGCCAGCTTGCAGCGCAGGGCGGCGGCATGGGGCAGGCCGCGGCTGGCGGCGGTGCCATAGGCCTGGGCGAAGGCGGCCTTGGTGGTGGCGATGTTGCCGCCATGGCCGTTGATCACATAGATGCGCTCAAAGCCGTGGCGGGCCAGGGAGAGCACCAGGTCGTGGATCACCGCCAGCAGGGTGGCCGGCTGCAGGCT